>CAYMBM010000134.1:0-2509 GCA_964388705.1 uncultured Candidatus Saccharibacteria bacterium | reverse complement strand
CCTTCATAAAAAGTAGGAAAGACAAACAAGCCTGCTCCGCTGTACAGAATCGGTAAATCCTCGTCTTCTACGTAACCAAGCTTAATTATCCTTTCGCCATTTCTCTGTCGTTTTTGTATGGAGCCCAAAATATCAGAATCTAACCAACCCTTACCGCCGGCTAAAACTAATGAGTAGTCATCTTTTATATCTTTTTCCAATGCAGCGTACGCATCAATTAATCCAATAATATTTTTCCTAGGCTCTAAGGTGCCGACAAAAAGAATATACTTTTTCGGTAAATCATACTTATTAATGATTTTGGAAATTTCTATTTGGGGCCTGGGATAGTATTCGCTGTGATTGATGGCCGGATTAACAATTGAAATTTTGGCAGGGTCTACTTTAAAGTATTCGACGATCTCTTTTTTGGAATTCTTGGAGATGGTGATTATGTGGCTTGCTTTGGATATAGACCGGGGCACAAACTTCAACATATATTTTTTGTTGGCCGGTGAAGTAAACTGGCCGTGCGATATGAAGGAAATATCATAAATTGTAACCAGGCTCCTAATGTTTTTATTGTGTATTGGCCATCTAATAAAATTAGGAAACCAGATAACGTCGGCGCTTTCCCTCAAAAGAACATCAATCGGCAAACTAACACCAAACTTGAAAAGCGCAGAATATATTCTGCCGGGGAAGAACCTGATGTAGCGATACTTCACTTGTTTGTTGTCGAACGGCTTGGCTGTCTCTGGCTTAGGCCACTGATTAAACTTAAACACAGTATAATTATTTTTAAAATCGAGCAATGTTAATGCTTCCATTAGTCGTTTTGTATATTGTCCAACACCACTGCGATTATTGAACATTGAATTTCCTTCGACTAATACCTTCATAAATTCCTATTTTCAATAGTATAGCTAATTAAAACAGCAAAATCTGGAAGTTATTCACTGGATATCTGTTAACAGCTATAATAGGAGTAAGTGAAAAATATTGGCAAAACAAAGACCCGTTTCAGATATCCAATAATTCTATTGCGCGAGTTGGTCGTAACTGATTTTAAATTGCGCTACCAAGGATCCATACTTGGGTATGCCTGGTCGTTATTAAGACCACTATTTTTGTTTGTAATCTTGTATTTTGTGTTCGTTAGAATGCTAAAAATTGGCAATAAGATCGAACACTTCCCAGTTTATCTTTTGCTAGGTATTGTTATTTGGAATTTTTTCCAAGAAATGACCAGCAGGAGTTTGACCTCAATTGTAGAAAGGCGCGACTTACTCAGAAAGATCCGTATCCCAATTTGGGTGATAATACTTTCGAGCAGTATTTCTGCCTTAATTAATTTACTGCTTAATATGGTGATAGTCATTATCCTGATGGCGATAAACCATGTCGATATATTGAGGACTAGTTTACTGCTGCCACTAATATTCCTTGAGGTCTATATATTCGCTCTTGGGCTGTCTTTATTTTTATCAACAGCTTACGTAAAGTTTCGTGATGTTAGCTACATATGGGAAGTTATCCTACAGGCGGCGTTTTATTTAACTCCGATCATCTATCCCCTATCATTAATCACCAACATAAATTTTCAAAAGCTGATGCACATAAACCCAATGGCCCAAACCATCCAAGACGCACGCTATGCAACAATCAGCCACCAAGTAGTAACTGGCTATCAGCTCTTTCAAAACAAACTGCTTATGCTGGCTCCGTTTCTAATAGTTATCGCTACCTTCATTATCGGATTCGTGTACTTTAGATCGAACGCCAAGTATTTCGCGGAGGAAATATAAATGGACGAGCTAGCAATTACGGTTGATAGTGTAAACAAGACCTTCAAGCTACCCCATGAGAAACAGGAGTCGATTAAATCAGCAATTATAAATATTTTTCGGAGCAAAAAAGGGTATGAGCAACAACAAGCGATTAATGACATTACGTTTGATGTAAAAAAGGGTGAATTTTTTGGCATAGTCGGCCGCAACGGCAGCGGCAAAAGTACCCTTCTGAAAATTATTGCCGGTATTTATCAGCCTACAACCGGGAAAATTCAAGTCGCTGGCCGGCTAGTGCCTTTCATTGAGCTTGGCGTGGGCTTTAACCCAGAACTGACCGGCCGGGAAAACGTTTACCTTAACGGAGCGATGCTCGGCTTTAGCAATAACGAAGTGAAAAAGATGTATGAAGAGATCGTGGAGTTTGCCGAGCTTGAGCGATTCATGGACCAAAAACTTAAAAACTATTCTTCTGGTATGCAAGTACGTTTGGCTTTCTCGATGGCTATAAGAGCCGAAGCAGATGTGCTACTGATTGACGAAGTTCTAGCCGTTGGGGATGCCGACTTTCAGCGTAAGTGCTTCGAATATTTCAAAAGCCTGAAAAGAAAGAATGTTACCGTCATCTTCGTCTCGCATGACATGGACTCCATAAGAGAATATTGCGATAGGGCAGTGGTTGTTGAAAATAGCCGAATTGTTTTTTCTGGCTCAGCGTATGATGCCGCTGCTAAATATAA
>CAYMBM010000133.1:0-2529 GCA_964388705.1 uncultured Candidatus Saccharibacteria bacterium | reverse complement strand
TGCCCAGAAGACGTTCTTGCTCATGCTTGGCAATTTATCCAGTGAAAATACCTTGTAGCTCACGGTAGCGTGAAATGGTTTCGTCAACCACATCCTGATCCAGTGGCCATCTCATCAGTCGCTTCGCTCTTTCTACATCCCCACCAGCCCGGTCAAGCATTATTCCTCTCAAGAACTCCTTTGACAAACTTCTAGGCTGTTGGCCCGCTTCTATTGCTTCCTCGAATCCTTCGGCGATTGCGTAGCGTGATGAATCAGGAGTATGTACTTCGTCAATGACAATTATTTCTCCGGTTGAAATAACCCCAAGCTCATACTTAGTGTCAATTAGTTTTAACCCTTTTTCGGCGGCTCTGTCAGTACCTAACCTAAATAACTCACGTCCTATATCAGCCATTTCTTCAAACACTTTAGGCACTATGCCGGTCATTTTCTCTGCATCACTTGGATGAAAGTTGACGTCTTTTCCGGCTTTTGTACTCGGAGTAAATAGCGGAGGGACAAACTCATGCCATTCTTGCCATCCCGCAGGTAGCCCAAAACCCACAAAATCGCCAGTGTCTCGGTATTCTCTCCACATGCTACCGGTCATATAATTTCTATAAATTATTTCTGTAGGTAGTACTAAAGCTTTTGCACCGACTGTGGCGCGCGGGTTACTTTCGGGTACATAACCATACCACGTTCGAATTCCAGCTCTTTCTGCTGCATCTAGTTCCTGACGTGAGATGTCATTTAGGATCTCGCCTTTGCCGGGAATTGGTGTGGGGGACACCTGATCAAATGCCGAAATTCTATCGCTTGCGATCAGACAGATCAGCTGGCCTGCCTCATATATATTTCTAACTTTGCCTTCGCGACCTTCTACTGGAAAACCTTCTGGCAAGGGGCCTTCCATTGCCTCATCGTGGATATGAACAACTTCTGCCTCAGCCACGACGACGTGCTTCCTCCCATTCTCCTCGTTCGAACCTTTCTCTAGCCTCTTGTGCCCATCTTTTCTCTTTTTCTTCTTGTATTTGTAATCTTCTGTACTCCCTTGGGCCTATACTGGCAATCCTAAGGTCTTTAGCCAAAACTTCATCTTGAACTCTTTGACTACGTTCCGATAACTTTGGCTCTAGCTCTGGGAATATGTGAGAGAGCCATCGAACTATATGCAAGGCTCCGTTAGTTGCGGCAGCCTCATTTTTCCCCATTGTCGCCAATGGTGCTTCGGATGGCATTCTCAGCTGAGAACCAAAAGAAGCATTTAACGGGTCGGCGCTGCCTTCAACTGCAACACCATGAACCGGCAAAATGGTCTCTGAGGCAGTCATCCCTTGCAAATGTGACGAGCCTCCAGCAAAGGCCAGGATCGTCAATATACCCCGACCAGCAGCTTCTTCCGCATATATATGCATCCAATCCGGCGTCCTATGAGCGGACACAATTCTGGCTTCGTAAGGTACTCCAAAATCGTCAAATACATCGTAGGCAGGCATAGTAAACTTCAAATCGCTGTCTGAGCCCATGGTTACTCCAACGATTGGATGATCTATATCCTCTAAAGTTCCGGTTAGCTGTTCTGGCGCTGCCATAAATCCTCCTTGTTTTTATTATCTTCCTGCTCCGCCACAATAAATGCAAGCATAAGCAACATGAATAAAAGTCTAGCTACGTGTATAGTTAGATTCATGAAGAAAAATCAAAAGGGTTTTGCCCATCTTTGGGTAATGTTGATCGTACTTGCGGTTATTGCTGTTGTTGGCTTTGCTGGCTTTAGAGTTGTAAAGAAACATAATGCAAGCGGTTCTGGCGGAGGAAACGACAGTGGCTTTACTGCCGGGTGTAGCGGTGATAACAAAGTCAGCATGACGCACATGCCAATGAATATTGACGATGTGGCTACCATCGCCCCAATGGGGCTGACGGCTGGGGCTCACGTAACACCAATTGACCACCTTTATTTTTACCCAAAAGAAGGACCGCGTGACAAATATCCTGTATACGCCATGGCAGACGGCACTATTACTGAGATTCAGGTGCGCGAAGTTAACGTCAGTAACGGCGAAAAACGTCCGCCAGAATACCGAATTGTTATGCAACATTCCTGCCGAACCAGCAGCTACTTTGACTTGGTTACTAAGCTAGACGATAGCATTACCAGCCATGCCAAAGACGCCGCCACAAAAGGTTTCTCGGGACGAATATCCATAAAAGCCGGCCAGATTATTGGTTGGATAGGCGCCCAATCGCTAGACACTGCAATATATGATGCCAATTTGACCCTGCCCGGCTTTATTCACCCAGACATGTATAAAGCTGAGTCCTGGAAGATACACACTGACGATTTCTTTAGCTATTTCAGTGAACCACTGCTAAGCCCGATGCTTGCCAAAGATGGGCGCAAAGTAAAACCGTACAGCGGAAAGATTGACTATGATCAAGCCGGCAAACTTATTGGTAACTGGTTCAAGCAAGGCACCAATGGCTACGCCGGACCCAGCGGAGGCCCCCAGGTTGGTGATGGCAGCGGCCGCGGCTACT
>CAYMBM010000132.1:0-2535 GCA_964388705.1 uncultured Candidatus Saccharibacteria bacterium | reverse complement strand
TCCAGACTGTCGGCCCGTTGGCGAATACTTTCAGCTACCTTTTCTTCGTAACCACTATGGGTGTGAATAGCGTACCAGTGCTTGTTGGTGTCGTATCGTTTAGTCATAAAAACTCCTACTTCAAAATCACTTTTCTAAATAAATTATCGAGTCCGTAGTCAGTAATGGCAATTAATAGCCCAAAGATCAGCGCAAACACAAAAACAGCTGCGGTAAGCCGCCAGGTTTCATTCCGATTTGGCCAGGTAACCTGTCGGAGCTCATTCCAGGCGCCCCGGAAAAAGGGGGGCCAGAGTATAAAACCAATCACTCGGGCCGTAAAACGCAACGGCTTGGCCTTAAACGGCTTAGCAATTGGTGCCAGTCGTCGAATTGGACGACTGAGTTGGCCAGCTGTTGAGTGCAAAACCCGTCGTTTAGGTTTGGGATTAGCCGACTGCGAAACGGCCTTTTCTCGTACTGAAGGTGATCGTTTGATGACGCGCCTTTTACTCGCTTTGGGACTATTGGCCACTGATAACTCCTAGAAATATAAAACACCTACATTATTTGTAGGTGGCAACCTGTCAATAGTAGCTTATTTTTCACGCTCAGTCAACGAAGATTGGGTATATAAACGTTAAAGGTTGAGCCTTTGTCTAGTTCACTTTCGACGGTAATCTCGGCGTGAAGTAATCTAGCTAGCTTCATGGTGACATACAAACCCAGTCCGGTACCGTTGTTTTGACGAGTTCGGTAATCTTCGCTGCGAAAAAATTTGTCGAATATCTTTTCTTGATCGGACTTGCTTATCCCGATACCGGTATCGCCAACATAAAACGCTACACCTTCGTTTTTTGGACTGGCGCCGATCACAATATGACCCTTCTGGGTGTATTTAATAGCGTTGGTAATGAAATTTTGAAGAATTTCACGGACATATAGCCGGCTCGACAACAATACCTCTAGAGTTGGGTCAATATAGACCTTTATTTCTAAGCTTTTTTTGGTAGCATCGGGCGTATGATCAGCAACCAAGTCGTTAATTAGCTCAGCAACATTAATTGATTCAATATCTACTGTTAATCGACCACGCTCAGCCCTGGACAAGGTCGACAAATCATTGATCATTCCCGATAAGAACACCACTTGGCTATAGGCTTGCTTCAAAGACTCTTTTACGGCTGTCAAATCGCCATTTTTGTCCACCAACATTAGAGCATTGCTGACGTTTCCCTCAGCGATAGCTATGGGTGTGCGCAGCTCATGGCTAACAACACTAATAAACTCATCACGTTCTTCCTCCAGTGACTTTTCGCGGGTAATGTCGCGCAAGAGCACCACGTAGCCACCCATACCCTCTTTGCCGTAGCCCAGCCGAACTGGGGCAATACTAATGTATAGGTTGATTGTCTCACCGTCTGGGTATTTCAGGCGCCAGTCACGCGATGCAGTGGAGGTATTGGTATCAAGCACAATTTGTTTAACATCAAGTGGTTGGTTATTTTTATCTGTTAATTTCAAAACTTGGCTGAGAGCCTGGCCAGTCGTTAGGCTATTAACATCCAGAATGTTCAACGCTGCACCGTTGTAGAGCACAATGTTGGCTTGTTGGTCAGTAGCAATAACGCCGTCGCCCATGCTGTTAATGAGACTGGTAAGGCGCTCACGTTCCAGGTCAGCATTTTGAACAGTCGGTGACGACGGTGAATCATCAGGCATAACCACTATTATGGCACACAGTTTGTTACGACTGAATGCTTAGTAGCGGTCGGCGGTCACGAATTTCTTTGCGGATTTGCGCTAAACCTGGGACATACTGGCCGAGTTCATCCCAAAACTTTGGTCCGTGAGCCATAACCCGAGTGTGCGTTAACTCATGTAACAAAACATAGTCGACTAGTCGCCAGGGCAACTGCATAAGATAGCAATTGAGCGTGATGTTGTTGTGAGCGTCACAGCTACCCCATCGACTAGACAGGCGTTTGACGGTCACGCTTTGGTAGTAAAAACTATGTTTCTCGGCTAATTGGGCCAATCGCGTTGGCAGTAATTGTTCAGCCTCAATTTTCAGCGCCCGAATGGCTGCCGTTGTTGCCAAACGTTGGGCGACTACGTGATTGGTACCCATTGTTGGCGGCAAAGAAATAATAATTTCGTTAGCTTTAAGGCGAGTACGCGGTTTGAGAAGTGCTGGGTCGTGTTGGAATATGAGGTGATGGGCCTTGCCAACGGGTGTTTTGTGGTCTAGTGGCGCTATGACGGGACGATGTTTCTGTATCCATTCAGCTTTGCTCAGGGCGTATTCGATAGCCATTTTATATGGAGCCCAGGGCGGTAACGACACCCTAATCACACCGTGAGCTGAAATACTTAGTCGCAAACTTCGATTACCACGGCGCTTTTGGAGCGTCACCTGTCCAATGCCGGCTAACTCAACATGCCTAACTGCCATTAGCGAATAAAAATATTGCGTCGTCGACCTTGATCAACCCGGCCACCTACTTGATTAGGGATCAGATTAACCAGTCCTGGTTTGACGAAGTGGTCATTGGC
>CAYMBM010000131.1:0-2562 GCA_964388705.1 uncultured Candidatus Saccharibacteria bacterium | reverse complement strand
CCAGCTACTCCAACGTTGTCAGTCGAAGCAGTCCAAGAAAGATTAACTTGGTTATAGGCGAGAGCAGTTGCTGCTAGATTAGTAGGCGTAGTAGGTGGCGTCGTGTCTCCGTTACTGACGTTAACCACCTCAGATACAGAAGCAATATTATTAGATGTGTCGTAGGCGTTTGCGGTAATGGTATGGGAACCGTTACTCAGGCTGGTCGTAACAAGTGAGTAATTATAGGGCGAAGCGGTATCTGAAACCTTCAGGACACCGTCAACCAGAATATCGACATGGGCAACGGCTACGTTATCAGAAGCATTAGCAGAGACGCTGACTGTGCCAGAGACCGTAGCACCATTAGCCGGAGTGTTAATGGAGACGCTCGGCGGAGTGGTGTCGGGTGGCTTAGTGTTACCGTAATTATTGAACGTCACAATTATAGGTGTACTAGTAGACGCGTTAAGCGAGCTGTCTTCCGCCTGAGCGATAATCCAGTGGGGCCCGTCAGCATATTTAGTAGTGTCGATGCTTAATGAATAGGGTGATGTGCTAGAGCCGGTGCCTAAGCCGTGCTGGCCATCTATAGAATACGCCACGCTTCTCACGCCAACATTATCAGTTGCGTTAGCTTGCAGTGTAATTGTACCGGCGACAGTCGAATTAGCGGCGGGTGAGCCTAAGCTAACTGTGGGCGGCGTGGTATCGCTGCTGGCAGCGCCCGAACCACTAATGAGCGCAACATTCGAGATTGGTGAAACATTACCGTCAGTGTCAACCGCCTGTACTCGGTAATTGGCAATATGGCCGGCGCCATCAAAGTAGCTATTTGCATTGGTGGTGAAAGCTATTCTGCAGCAGCCGCTATAAATATAATAGCCGGTGATGGCTCGAGAGTCTGTACTTGGCTGCCAATTGATTGTATTGCCGGCTGAAGTGTGTGAGGAAATATAAACTTGCTGGGGAGTAGATGGACCAGTAGCATCGCCGTCAATGTTCGTTGTAAAGTCCCTTTGGTCTGAAGAGGCCACATTGCCGTCTCCATCATAGGCTGCGACAGTGATACTAGAATAAGCAGTGCGCGAAGGTATGCCGGCAACAGTCGCTGAATTGCCAGTTGTTAAACATGGATAGATAGGGTTGTTATTTGACGATTGCAAATAACATGCAATCCCGGACGGGCTATAGGCACTTGACCAGCTAATATTGTAGCTGTGGTCGCTAACTGTAAATGTTGGTACTCCAGGAGGAGATGGCGGCGGGTAAGATTTAGCGGTCGTGGTCGCCGCAAGTGTTATAGGCGCCGAAAGGTTATTTTGGTTATCGTACGCCTGAACAGTAAAGCTGTAGCTAGTACTTGGGAGCAGGCCAATTATTGTGTAGGAAGTAGTAGTGGTAGTGTAGCTCGAGCCGCCATTAACGGTTATCTTATAACCGGCCACGCCAATATTGTCACTGCTCGCATGCCAGGCTAGTTTGACAGCAGCTGCGCCCAAGACAGTTACCGCCGGGCTAGTTGGGGCAGTCGGCGAAGTGGTGTCGGCGGCTGAGCTTACGTTAAATGCCACACCAGTATTTACCGGTTGGCTACCATAGGGTCTGGCATAAATCCTACTGTTTGCCACATTCGAGCCATCAGTGGTCGATGGGTTTACTGTAATGGTCTCTTTGACAGTTGCAGAGGCTCCGGGCGCGAGCGTAAAGTAATCGGGGCTCGCTTTAATGGTGAAGTTATTTTCGGTGTTATATGACACCTTAAAAGCGTCTGCTTGGCAGCCAGCTGAGTCGTTATTCGTTACTGAGTACGAATATGATACTGACTGTCCTGGAGCGGCTGTGACTGTTGTAGGCAAAGAACTAACTGTAGGCTGTGCGTAGCTACAGCTTGTCGAACCGAGTGTAACCTGTACCCCTAGTCCGGAGGAGCTGGCGGAGACGGTCTTAATTGTTATGTTATATTCCGGGTCGGTCCATGACTGGCCAGGCAACAATGTTCCGTCGTTACCGTCTTGAGTCGGCCAATAGGTATTGCCCGGGTGAGAGCCGGGAGTCGTGTCAATAATAATTGAATCGGCACTGTCAACACCATTTCCGCTAAATGGTATACCTCCAAGCCTGAGTAGGGCACCTTGGTTGGCGTTACAGGAGGGGCAGTTGCCGCCAGTTATAAATGAGTCAAAACCAATTGGCTGGCGGAATTCAACGGTAAAATAACTGCCGCTATTACCGCGCGGAATTTTAAGAGCGATTAAGCCGCTGCTGCTCTCAGTTGGTTTTAGTGTGAATGATGTAGTGCCAGGGCTTGTGTCGGTGGCATACTGCGTAGAGTCAAGCCAGCCGGCATCAATCTTATGCGGTGCGCCAAAATGGCCTGTGTTACCGTTGCCGCCGCCAAGAACATCGTAGGGGTCCTGATACTCAGAAACCTGACAAGCGCCGGTATCAAAAGCGCTATTAACGGGTGAGACAAAAACCTGCGGTGCGCAGTCCAGGTAACCTGCGTGGCCTAAGGTAAGCCCGGCTGCGTCAAGGGTATGAGAAAGTTCGTGGGCCGGCCCGTTTATGCTCGGGAAAGGA
>CAYMBM010000130.1:0-2568 GCA_964388705.1 uncultured Candidatus Saccharibacteria bacterium | reverse complement strand
TAGGTAGGTAACATCATTAAGGGGTAATTGTGGCGGCAAAGTCTTCTATAAAGGTCAACGAGTTTGTCCATCTGCATAATCACACGCAGTATAGTTTATTAGATGGATTGACCAAGGTGCCAGCCTTGCTTGATCGTGTGGCAGAACTCGGTATGAATGCCGTAGCCATCACTGATCATGGAACGTTGTCGGGGCTGATTGAATGCTATAAAGAGGCCAGAACTCGTGACATTAAACCAATACTTGGTATAGAGGCTTATGTAGCGCCACGAACCCTGCATGACAAAGACCCCTCCAAAGATAAGAATTACTATCATTTGATTCTGCTGGCGATGAATAATACTGGTTATCAGAACTTGATGCGACTGAGCACCATCGCCAACCTGGAAGGTTATTATTACAAACCACGTATTGATCATGAGCTGCTGGAAAAGTATAACGAGGGACTAATTGTTTTAAGCGGCTGTATCGGTGGCGAAGTTGGTGATGCTCTCCGTCAAGATCAGTACGAGCAAGCACGGTCGATTGCCCAATGGTATAAACAAGTTTTTGGCGATCGGTATTATCTTGAAGTTCAAGATCACGGTCACCCCAAACATCCCAGTGCCTGGACTGATCAGATCAAAATAACCGAATTAACCCTTAAACTTGCCGCTGAACTAAAAATTCCCGCTGTCTTGACCAGCGATGCTCATTATTTACGTCATCAAGACCAAGACGCTCATGAAATACTACTTTGCGTTCAAACTGGATCGTTTTTGGCAGACGACAAACGCTTGACGCTCAAAAATATTGAACTGCACGTTACCGATCCTAAGGATATTATCAAACGCTGGGGAGGGTCGCATCCGGAGTTGATTCGAAATACCCAAGCTATCGCTAAGCGCTGTGAGGTGTCGATCGAATTGGGTCAATATTTGATTCCTAAATTTCCTGTACCAAAAGGGGAGACCGAAAAATCCTACATGGATAACTTGACCTATCGTGGCTTAGTACAGCGTTACCATAGCTCACAACCCAAAAATATTGATAAGCTGTCGACGGCTGAACTAAAAAAGTTGCTTACCAAAACCGTGCGCGAACGAGCTTCATACGAGCTCGAAGTCATCAATAGGATGGGTTTTAACGGCTATTTTCTGATTGTCCAAGATTTTATTACCTGGGGCAAAGATCAAGGAATTGTTTTTGGGCCTGGTCGGGGAAGCGGTGCTGGTTCAATCGTCGCCTACGGATTACGAATCACCGAACTCGACCCCTTGGCGTACGACCTACTGTTTGAGCGGTTTTTAAATCCCGATCGTATCAGCATGCCCGATTTTGACATTGATATTCAAGATAGTCGACGAGACGAAGTTATTCAGTATTGTATCCAAAAATATGGTGAGGACCGGGTGGCAAACATTGTAACTTTTGGCAGGATGGCGGCCAGAAATGCAGTTCGTGACGTATCCCGGGTTCTTCAAGTGCCATATGCCCAGGCTGACCTCTGGGCCAAGATGATTCCCTTGCCAATTCAAGGCCGTCACACGCCACTTAGTGAAACCCTCAAAACCAACAAAGAATTAAAGACCGAGTATGCGGAAAATGAGGAAGCCAAGCGAGTGTTTGACTTTGCCATCCAACTCGAGGGAACCATTCGCAGTCACGGTGTTCATGCCGCAGGGGTGGTTATCGCGCCGGATGAGATTGTCAAATTCACGCCGTTAGAAAAAGCCCAGAAGGGCGTTATTGCTACACAATATTCTATGGGGCCAATCGATGATCTTGGTCTGCTAAAAATTGATTTCTTGGGGTTATCTAATTTGACGATTATCAAGAATGCTCTGAGGATTGTGAAAAAAGTTTACGGTATTGATCTAGAGGTAAATGATATTCCACTTGACGACGCACGGACCTTTGAGCTGCTCAGCCGCGGTGATACTACTGGGGTGTTTCAGCTGGAATCTTCGGGCATGAAACGGTACTTAAAACAGCTCAAGCCAACGTTGTTTGAGGATATTATTTCCATGGTGGCGCTGTATCGTCCGGGCCCGATGCAATGGATCGATGACTTTATTGATCGTAAGCATGGTCGCAAACCGATTACCTATATTCATCCAGCTGTCGAGCCAGCTCTAAAAAACACCTACGGGGTTATCGTTACGCAGGAACAGGTGATGCAAATTAGTAAAGACATGTGTGGTTTCAGTGGTGGACAAGCTGATTCGCTGCGAAAAGCTATTGGTAAAAAAATTCCCGAGGCTATGAAAAAACTCAAAGCGGAGTTCATTGAGGGTGCAATCAAAAACGTTGGGGCCGATCGGGCACTTATGGAAAAATTCTGGAAACAACTTGAAGAGTTTGCGGCGTATTGTTTTAACAAGGCTCACTCAGCTTGTTATGCTATGATCGCTTACTGGACCGCCTACCTCAAAGCTAACTATCCTGCAGCCTTTATGGCTGCCCTGATGACCAGCGACTTTGATAATACTGATCGGCTGGCTATTGAAATAACCGAATGTAAACACCTGGGCATTGAAGTTTTGCCGCCCGATATTAACGAATCGTTTGTGGAATTTGGCGTCGTTC
>CAYMBM010000129.1:0-2660 GCA_964388705.1 uncultured Candidatus Saccharibacteria bacterium | reverse complement strand
TGCGTAGCGCTCCTTTGTTTCACTCATGTAATCAACTCCCGGTACAAGCTATACATGTAACTGTGTGCGATTGATAGTGCCAACACTGTCAGTACAAAATAAAACCACTCAGCGGCCGTTGTGGCATACAAGATAATCGGGATAACCAGCACACCGGCCACGATCACCAGAACAATTGGCAAAAAAATGAACTTCCGCATGACCATCCAGCGACGGAATCTAACTAGTTCGCGTGCTGAGCGCAAAGCTTTGATTGGCCTCATGTCAGGTAAAGTAACAATATACAAGGCAAACACCGAAGAGGTCATCATATACAGCGATAATAGCCCCAGCAAAAAGAACAAAATAATCCACAGGGCTTTTTCGATAATCGTCACTGTCAGACCATTACCAAAAACAAAGTTATACATCGCATTGGCAATCAACAGTGGTATCAACTGCAGAGCAATCACGCCAATTACCAGACCGAAAGGAATCAGCGGGTAGACACCTTTATAAAAAGCGTCGCGAATCGTAACCCGAATCTTGGCATGGCTTTGGCGCAGCGCCCAAATTAGTATTACACTTACAACCAGAACCAACATTGTTTGATAGGCCGCCGACGCATCACTGGCTGTTGCCGAATTTCCCAGTAATATTCCGTATAAAGTTACCCCGCTGGCTAGCTGGCCTGATGTCCCATGAAAGACGCTCTTGAGCAATGTTTTGGCCTGTGGCAAGGAGCTACTCACGCCAAAACCGCGAACTAAAATTATAGTCAACGCAGCATAAACCAGCAGAATGCCACCAAACAACTTCCAGTTTCTTCGTAAATGAATAAGACTTTGCCAGAGTATTTTCCAGGCAGGTGGCAGCTTGGTCCGCTGGTGACGGATTCGTTTGCTAACTCGAAACGACTTGTAGCTCGATTGTTTGAGCTGCCGGTTTATTGAAAGGCGACGGCCTTTATTGGCGGGTTTTTTAGCTTTTGACTTACTAGGTGTTTGTTTCTGTTTCGCCATAACAAAACCCTTAGGCGTGCCGATCCATATTTTCCAGCCGCTTGATACGTTCTTCTATAGGTGGGTGGGTGTCAAACAAGCTCGCCAAACTGTGCCCTTTCAGAGGATTTGCAAAAAATAAATGCGCTGTCGAAGCATTTTGCCGCTTGAGAACACTGCCAGATTTTTCAATTTTCTCTAGAGCACTGGCTAAGCCTTCTGGGTAGCGAGTGGTCAATGCTCCAGTGGCATCCGCTAAATATTCCCGGCTTCGTGATACCGCCAGTTGAATTAAGGTGGCAATAATTGGCGCTAAAATCGCCCCAATGATACCCAAAATAAAGAAAATTTGATTGTTGTTGTTATCTTCGTTATCCCGAAACCAGGTCATTCTGAGCATAATATCGGCAATCAAACTGACCACTGCCACAAGCGCAAAGGCTACCATCGATACCCTAATATCATAATTTTTCACATGACCCATCTCGTGGGCCACTACCCCTTCCAGTTCTTTGTCATCCATCATCTGAAGTAGCCCGCTGGTAACCGCCACCGATGAATTATCGGGCTTTCGGCCGGTAGCAAAGGCGTTAGGTGCTGGGTCATCAATAATGTAAACCTTGGGCATAGGTAGCCCATCGGTAATAGCCAAATTTTCAACAATTCGCCACAACCGTGGATCATCCTTTTTAGAAATTTCCTGAGCCCCACTAACTGCTAGTGCCAGACGAGAACCACTGATATATGTAATGAGGGTATAGACCAGGGCAGCGATAATCACGTATGGGGTAATCGCCGGGCTGCCCGTGTACTGACCAAACAGCCAGCCTAGACCAGCTACTAGTCCAATAAATACCAGCATTATCAACACGGTCTTGCGCTTGTTGGCGGCTATCTGACTATACACAGTAGTTGATTACTCCAGACTAAAACTTAACTTCCGTTGGCTGAGCAATAGCAGTTGCCTCATTTTCATCAACTTCAAAAAATTCGCGAATTTTAAAACCTAGCATGCCAGCAAAGATATTGGTTGGAAACGTTTTGATTTTAGTGTTCAGGTCTCTGGCCGAGCCATTATAAAAGCGACGAGACGCTTGAATCTTGTCTTCGGTGTCCGTTAATTCGGCTTGAAGTTCTTTAAAGTTCTCACTGGCCTTTAGCTCTGGATAGGCCTCGGCAACTGCGAATAGACTTTTTAGGGTCTGCTGGAACTGATTCTCGGCCTTGGCAGCCTGAGCAGGACTTTGGGTCCCAAGCATGGCCGTACGAGCTTTGGTTACATCTTCAAAAACGGTTTTTTCATGAGCTGCATAACCTTTAACGGTACTTACCAGGTTTGGTATCAGATCAGCCCGACGCTTCAGCTGCACGGTAATATCACTCCATGCTTCGTCAACCCGAACGTTCAACCGGACTAAACTGTTGTATATAAAAATGCCCAGCAGAACAACAACTCCGACAATCACTAAAATCGTAATAAGCATCTTGTTTCTCCCCGTTATGTGCCCCTTAATTATAGCACCTTCGTAACCTAAACACACCGCAAAAAGACGCCCCAAGCCGAGAGGAATCGGCTTGGGGTAAAACGAGGCTTTGCATGAAAGCTGAAAATAAAACAGCTCCCGTTGTTTTTTGGAAGCTGCAATTGCAAATTGAGTTGGTGGGCGAGGTGGGACTTGG
>CAYMBM010000128.1:0-2668 GCA_964388705.1 uncultured Candidatus Saccharibacteria bacterium | reverse complement strand
CCCTCCCTCTCCGCCACAGTTTAACTAATCAACGTACCGACGTCTTCACCGTCGACAATTTTCTGGATGTTGCCGGGCTGCAAGGCATCAAAAACCACAATTGGCATATTATGCTCCATGGCCAAGCCCATAGCGGCTTTATCCATAATCTTGATTCCAGAATCTTCAACCGCTTGTTGGAAGGAAAGTTTTGATAATTTTTGGGCATCACTGTGCTTAGTTGGGTCTCTATCATAGACACCGTCTACTTTCGTAGCCTTCAGCACCACCTGGCAGCCCAGCTCAAGTGCAATATTAACCGCCGCTGTGTCGGTTGTGACATATGGTCGGCCGCTGCCACCGGCCACAACCACCACTCGGCCTTTCTCAAGATGCTTATTGGCTAACCGATGTACAAACGGTTCGGCTACTTGTTCAGCAAAAATATTTGATAAACAGCGAGTCTTGAGTCCTTTGGCTTCAAAAATATCGGTAAGGGCCAGGGCATTAATCATGGTCCCCAGCATACCCATATGATCAGCCGTGACACGTTGGATGCCGTGCCCGGCAATCTGAGCACCTCGAACAAAGTTCCCACCACCAACCATAATAACTACTTGGCAACCAGCCTTTGTAACTGTCTCAACCTCATCTGCTAACCAGCCAGCCAGTTTGGGGTCGATTCCGCCCTCAAACTCACCAGCTAGTTGTTCGCCTGAGAGTTTGACCAAAATTCGCTTATACTTCATTGTCGTGACCTAGTCTAGCAGATATACCACCTCTTGAGCTATACTAATTTTTGTGAATGTGTATTCGTGGAACGTCAACGGTATCCGTGCTGTGGTCAATAAGGAAGCCTTTCAGGAATTTATGGCCAAACACCGGCCAGATATTTTATGCCTGAATGAAACCAAGGCAGAGCAGGGGCAAGCTGTCATCGACATACCTGATTATGAGGAATATTGGAACTCGTCACAAAATAAAAAAGGCTATTCAGGAACGGCTATTTTTACCAAGACCAAACCCCTTGCAATCATTAACGACATCCCTGAGCACTATGCTAAAAAGGCCGGCCTCGAGGCCGATGGTTACGGCAGCGCCAACCATGAAGGACGGGTTATTGCTGCCGAGTTTGATGCCTACTATTTGGTAACCGCGTACACCCCAAATGCCAAAGATGATCTTTCTCGTATTCCGTTACGTCAAAAATGGGACCAAGCAATGATTGCTTACTGCTCAGATCTGCAAAAGAAGAAGCCAGTTATTTACTGCGGTGATATGAATGTTGCTCATACCGAAGATGACTTGGCTAACCCAAAACCCAACATTGGTAAAAAGGGCTTCACCGCTGAAGAGCGGACTGGCTTTGATGATTGGCTGGCAGCCGGTTTTGTCGACACCTTCCGCATGTTCACCAAAGGCAACGGGCACTACACCTGGTGGACGCACTGGGCTAACGCACGTGCTCGTAACGTCGGCTGGCGGATTGACTATTTCTTGGTATCAAACTCCCTGAAGTCCAAGGTGAAAAAGGCCGAGATTCATGCCGATGTGATGGGTTCCGACCATTGTCCGATAAGCGTTACGCTGGAATTGTAATGGAAGAGCTGACCAAGAAAATCGTTGCCTTTGTCAAAGCTCGGGACTGGGAGCAATTTCATAATCCAAAAGATGTAGCTATCTCATTGTCGCTGGAGGCAGCGGAGGTATTGGAGCATTTCCAGTGGAAAAGCCCCAAAGAAATTGAAGCCTATCTGCAAACCCATACCGACGAAGTGGCCGACGAGCTCGTCGATGTGCTGTATTGGGTATTATTGATGAGTTATTACTTTAAGGTTGATCTTAATTCTGCCTTTGAGCGAAAGATGAAGAACAACGAAGCCAAGTATCCGATTGAGAAAGCCAAAGGCCGGCATGCTAAATACACCGCCTACCAACAGGAAAGCAAATGACAACGGACAAAGATCTAGCAGGAAGTGGTCGATGAAGCTTTCACTAGTTAGCCTACACACCCCGGACAGGTTGGAATTACCTGGTCTTTTATTTGAGCCAGTTCACAAAACAAATAAAATTGCCTTGTGGCTGCATGGTATGGGAGACAGTGGCATTTTTTATCAACCTTCACATATCAATGCCCTGGCTAAAAGTCTGACCGATAAAGGCATAGCCTTGCTGGCCTTTAACAATAGAGGGGCACATTATTCCAAGAAACTACGTATTATCGATGAGACTTTGCCGGAAGACGACAGGACTTATTTTCAAGGTGGAACTTACTACGAACGAATCGCCGATTGTGTCCACGATATTGATGGCGCGGTTGATTTTATTCGTAAACTGAACTACAAAGAACTTTACTTGATTGGCCATAGCACTGGGGCCAACAAAATTTGTGCCTATCACGCCCGGGTTAAAAATTCACCCTTTACTAGATATGTCCTGTCGGGCCCAGGTGATGATAGTGGGTTATTTTTTAGCGAACTTGGAGAGAGAAAATTCAAACTTGCCCTAGGTTTTGCTCAGCGAGCCATCAAAGAAGAAAAGTCACTAAAAATAATGCCCAAATATAGCGGCATGTATCCTTATAGTGCTCAAGCCGCAGCTGATATTATTAATCCCGATGGTGATTACAATACTTTTCCATATTTCGAGGCCACGTCTAAGCGATTAGGTAAAAAACCTTTGTTTTTGG
>CAYMBM010000127.1:0-2705 GCA_964388705.1 uncultured Candidatus Saccharibacteria bacterium | reverse complement strand
GGAGTTAGCATCGCGTTGCTGCACCTGGCGACCTTTAAGAATACAAATGTACATTACCATGCCAACTTTGCCCTCTATGTAAACGGCAAACGCGATGAGTTTAAGAGCTTTACTTTTTACGAAGAAGTTCAAGCTTGCACCAGTGATGATAAAAACAATCCAAATGATCGCGCCCATCTACATGATAATAATCCCGGACTCATTCATATCCATGCTCCGGGCGTCACCTGGGGACATTTCTTTGCTAATCTTGGATACACACTTGGCGATTCCCTGATTCAGACCGATCAAGGCACCTATGTTGACGGCCAAGACGGCAACAAGTTGAGCTTTATTCTTAACGGCAAGCCTGTCAGCGACATTGCCAATGGTGTCATTCATAGCGAAGACCGGCTACTCATTAACTATGGCCGGGACGATGACTCTACCCTACAACAGCGCTACAGTACCGTACCGATTGATGCCCACCAAGCAAATACTGAGCATGATCCCGCTACTTGCAGTGGCAGTCAAGAATTGACCACTTGGCAACGCCTCAAACAAGCCTTTATCGATTAAAAATACCCACAATCATGAAAGTATTCATAACTGTGGGTATTGCCAGTTTTTATCACCTCCTTTCGGGGGTCGATGGCGACTGGCGGCGCTAGGGATTGTGACAGATGTTGCGCAGACGCTGAACGAACGCGGGGCTGGCCGGCTCGAGACCGAAGACGTTGTTCGAGCTCTTGAAGCTGCCGTTGTTGTTCACCGAAATGGCGTTGAAGCCGTAGTAGTAGCGGCCACGATGCTTCTGCCACACGAGTGCAGCTTGGCATCGACCGGGTTCGACCCAGACCTTGAGTGTGCCTTCAGCGACGACGTCGAATGGCCTCAGACCGGTGTGGGCCGTGAAGTCCGCGGCGGCGTTTCGCCGTTTCCGGTCATAGTGCTCATTGGTGAGCCCAAACGCGGATCCGATGAGGCCGCCGATGATCAGCGCGATGATGAGGGTCAGTGCTCCGTGACGCACCTTGTACTCGCTCTTGATTGTCGTGCCTTTGAAGCGGCGTCGCTCTCTTGCAGCCTTGTCGGCTCCGGACGCTGCCGCGATCACCACGATGATGATGCCTATAAACAGGATGATCCCGAGTACGACTGACATATCGAGCTGGCTCTGGCTTGTCCAATCTGTCCAAATTGCAAGCATGGTGTTTCCACTCTCCTTGTTCAGGGACGCTTGCGTTACAACTCCCACCGACGGCGGAAATCTGGCATATTATAGCAGAAAAAGATAAAATAATCAATGTTCACGCTAAAAAGTTTGGTTTTGGTCTTGCAGATTTTGGCCTCTGTTGTTATACTGTTCAGCGAATGACCAAGGGTGAGAAGAAAAAGACTACAGTCGCCCCCACGGACGACATTGAACGCTATGCTGCGGCTATGAGTGCTCGCCAGCAATTTATCAGTGCGGCTTTTGACATGGGCTGGCGGTTAGCTCTGACTGTGCTAGTCCCCGTTTTTATTGGTGCTTGGCTAGATAAGCGCTACAATACCTCGCCAACTTATGCTCTGACGGCCCTGTTTTTATCTATGGCTGCCGCTGGCTACGTGGTGGCTAACACGCTCAAAAATCTGAATAAAGATCGTGGCAAGGGTAAGAACTAATGTGGTTGTCTCAATTTGCGGCTGATTCTGGTCCCTTGGTACACATCACTCCCCAGACCTTATTCCAGTTTCACGGCTTTCCCATTACCAACTCGATGGTTTTTGCCTGGTTAGCCTCATTAATACTGATTGTTGTTTTGGTCACAACGGCACGTCGGATGACATTGCGCCCCAAAGGCGGCTTCACTCAGATTGTCGAAGCAGGGACTGAATTCGTGACTGACTTGCTGGAAAATAGTCTGGGTAGTCGTGATAAAGCCATCAAGTACGGCCCATACTTTGTAACCATTTTCTTCTTTATTGCCCTAAGTAACCTAATGGGGCTGCTACCGGGCGTTGGTGAAGCTCTGACTTATCACGGAGAACCGGTCTTTCGGGCCTTCACAGCTGATCTAAATGCTACCCTGGCGGCTGCCGTGGTATCACTGAGCCTAGTGCAATATTTTGCAGTACGCGAATCTGGTTTTGTGAATCACCTGCGGCATTATTTTGCCGGTAAGCTGTGGAATCCCCTGACTTATGTGATTGGGGCTTACGAAGTATTTGGTGAGTTTATTCGCTTGTTTAGTTTGGCTCTTCGATTGTTCTTAAATATTGCTATTGGTGAAATTATCATCGCTGTGTTTTCATATTTAGGTAAGTTTGCCGCTCCGATCACCTCCCTGCCTTTTTTGGCCTTGGAGCTGGGGGTATGTTTACTTCAGGCGTACATCTTTGTCATGTTAAGTGTTACGTACTTATCGCTGGCCATCACGCACAGTGATGACGAAGAAGATGGTGCTGAAGCACAACATGGAGCTATTTCCGATGTGGAGGCACAAGTCTAAGATGTGTAAGAATCAACTAAGTAAAAGGGAGATATAAACGTATGCTGTATCTAGCAGAAGTAACCGGTAATATCGAGGTTCTCGGCAAAGGCATTATGCTAGGGGCTGGCATGATTGGTCCTGGTATTGGTGTTGGTCTGATTGGTAATGCTTTCATGAACGCCGTTGGTCGCAATACAGAAGCTGCCAAGTTTCTAGGTCAGACCCTAGTATTCGTAGCCATCGTTGAGC
>CAYMBM010000126.1:0-2707 GCA_964388705.1 uncultured Candidatus Saccharibacteria bacterium | reverse complement strand
TTAGTAACATGGTGGCATCGGTATTTTTGCCGCTGGGCACAGAAGCATTTTTTCTGAGCACTACACCCAACAAGACCAGACACAGTACCCCCAAAACTATTACCGCAGTTATCATAGTTATATTTTACTAGATAAAGCGGGTAACCACGAACATGAAAGCTACGCCCAGCGCCGTCAAAGCAATGGTTGAGTATGATGAGTGCTTACTATGAGCTTCGGGCAAAATTTCGCTAGTGCCAATGTAGAGTAAAAAACCGGCAAAAAAGCCTAGATAAATGATCAAAGCTCGATCTGAAATATGAAACAGCAGCGTGAATAGCACGCCCAAAATAGGCGCAAAGGCGTCTAGTAGTAACAGTTAATGGTACGATTCTGGTTGTTTTTATGAATCAACATTAAGCTGACAGTATTCAGACCATCGCTAAAATCATGGGCAATCACAGCAATCGCCACCGCTATACCAACTGCATTTCCGACTTGAAAGCCCAACCCAATGCCGACTCCATCCAAAAAACTATGCCCCGACAGCGCCAGAGCCGAGGCTACCCCCACCTGAGGATGTTGATGTTTGCCGTAATCGCTCTCCTGCGCATCATGAAGTAAAATTGACTTCTCTACCAAATGAAACAGCATAAAGCCGGTTACAAGAGCCACCATCGGCCATGTTGCGTCCATATGTAATTGACCTAGAGATTTGAAAATTTCAGGCAGCAAGTCAAAGGCGATGACACCCAAGATTACCCCGGCCGTATAACCCAACACCCGATGCAGACGGTCTTTGTGAGCAAACGCAAATAGCCCACCAAACAAAGTTGAAATAAATGTCGCCAGCGACAAAAGAACCGGTAACATATGCTTACAATACATCTACCGCAGTTTTATTTGCAAATATGTCGCAATTTGTGGTATTTTTGCATCATGGATAGTGCATTTGAGCATTTCTTAGAAACCCTGCAGCAATCTGGCTACAGTCTGACGAAAGTTCGGAAAATGGTCTTTCGAGCTCTAATGACCGAAGAACCACTGACCATGCGCCAACTGATTGCCAAATTAGACAGCCAAGTTGATCGAGCTAGCGTCTATAGAGCAATTGCCTTGTTTGAGCAACTCAGCATCATTGTACGTCTACAGATAGGTTGGAAATACAAGCTAGAGCTCAGTGAAGATTACAGCACACATCATCATCATATTACTTGTATTAACTGTGGCGAAACCTCACCAATTGTCGAGGATGAATTTATTGAGACCAACATCAATGAGCTGGCTGAGAGAGCCGGGTTTCGACCGTCGTCGCATCAATTGGAAATCCGCGGGCTTTGCCCCACCTGCCGAGGTTTCGCCCAACCCGCCGTGCTCCACAAGTAATCAAGGGAAAAGAGCAGGAGCGGTTTGTCTCCATTAAATTTTTAAGACCCTGGGGGATACCCAGGGTCAGTGGAAGCCTCACACTTCCACTTTTAGCTTATGCCTAATGTAGGCCTATTTCAAGTCCTGGCGAACTTTTTTTTGGCTATTTTAGCGAGCTTAGGTCTGAGCAACCAATAACCTTCTGCCGTAACAACTCCAAGCGCTATGCCGCCGACAATATCCAGAGGTGCATGAACTCCTAGATAGATACGCGATATTCCAACTAAACCGATCCAGACCGGTACCAACCACCAGTAGCGTCTTGGTAAAAAACGTAATAGCGTGAGAGCTACGGCGGTTGTGACAGCAGTGTGACCAGAAGGAAAACCAAAACCAGTCACAAATCGCTCTCTTGATTGGACATCACTAAGCAGTTCAAACGGTCTAGGTCGAACCACAATAACTTTCAGCAGTTCAACAATGAAATACGTGCTCAAGCCGACTAGCAGTGTTTGGAAAGCCCAGCGTACTTTTTTCCGCAAAAACAGTCCACCCACAACAACAATCACCATCCAGCTACTACCCGCCAGAGTTATTAGCTGCATAAGCGGGCGCAACCATAGTGGCCAATGATAAATGCTATAAAAAAGGCTCGTTTCAACCGGGCCCAACACTTTACGACTAGCTTCCGCAGCGGTAACAAAAAACACCGTAGCTGCTACTAGTACAAAGCTACGCTCCAGCGATTGTTTACGACGTATGTGGCCCACGATCTAAATGTAGCACAAGCGTAAGCAGTGTGCCTACCACAACTGGGCCAGATAACTAAAGACACCATTGGTCCAGCCAAAGCCAGACTGGCTGGGATACACACCCTCCAGTGGAGGTTTGGTGGGGCTAACCACATTGTATTTCTCAATAAAAACCCCATGCTTTTCAAACCAAGCTAAGTTGGTGGCCAACCACTTCTGGGTTATCCTTTCGGCGTCGCTGTTATAACCATAGCGCCGCAGTCCTTCTACAACGATGTAGTGTAGCGGTGCCCATCCATTGGGGTAAGCCCACTGGGTTTTCAGCGATCCAAACATACTCATGTCAATCAGGGGGCGCGAGGTTGTTGTCAGTCCACCCTTTTTTTCAAATTTTACTAGATTGGCAACCAGCCGCTCGGCCTGAGCTGGCGTGGCCATCCCTACCCACATGGTATAGTAGGCAGCCAATGACCAAACACCACCCAATTCATTCTTTTGGTAGTCATAGTCAAAGTAAAAGCCGCGTAACTTACCCCACATCAGCTCATCAACCACCAACTTCCGTTTGATAGCTTTAGCCTTCCACTGGTCAGCCTCCTTGGTATCAC
>CAYMBM010000125.1:0-2738 GCA_964388705.1 uncultured Candidatus Saccharibacteria bacterium | reverse complement strand
GCTCTTCCTCTCTTCGGTCTTGGTGACCACGGTGACCGGTACTGTCAATGCCCCACTCATTGCCAAAGCCTCGGCTTGACGTTCGGGTTGTTCATCTAGATTAACGACGTCGTATTCCATGCCCTTAGCGCCCAAATACTTTTTAACCATGCCGCAGTAAGCACAGGTATTCGTCGTAAAAATAGTGATGTTTTTGACCATAATTGACCCTCTTATCGTCTTATTTTGTTATGTTTGTCTCGGTGCTAATTTACGCTTATGTATTGTATATAGCGTTAATCGTTCTGTCAATGCACTATATATTGTGTTTTTTACGTTATTGACCGATTTTAACGATTTCTATATCAAACACTAAGTCGGCGTTAGCGGGAATCCCCGAACTTGCCGGCGGAGTGGCACCGTAAGCTTGGTCAGCCGGTATCAATAGGCGCCGCTTACCACCAACTCTCATGCCCGGCACGCCGTCAACCCAGCCCTGAATAAGACTTCCGGCTTTAAGTTCAAAAGGAATTGGTTGACCCACGTCATGTGAACTTTGGAAAATAAGGCCAGTCGCCGCTACAGCACCAGTGTAGTGAGCGGTTACCGTATCGCCTAGTTTGACTGCGTCACCGGTGCCCACTACTTCATCAATCTTTTGCAGACTATCAACTTTATCAACCGGTGTAAAATTGTCTAGTTTAGTTCCCTGTAACATAGTCGCTCCTTTACTAGTGCTATTTTGAGCAGCCGTTGGCTGGTTTCTTTTGTTGTCTTGATGCATCTGCCAAATAACAAGTCCGCTAAAGCCAACACTGGTTGCTAAAAACAATACCGCTGCCACTATAGCAAAAATTCGTTCGTGCACTCGAGCCATACCTACTCCTTAATTTCCCACCCAGTATAGCGTGCTAGTGGCCTCTCGCCAATAATTGGTCGTTAAAATAAACTTCTCCCGAAAACGACGATGAACTCATCGGTTTCGGGAGAAGTAACAGGTGTAATAAGGGGTTGTGGAGGGAAGGATTTGAGGCAAGTTTGCCGTCGAAAATCAATCCCTAACCGGTGTGGTGAGCAGCTTCAGCTGGGGGGGTGGGGCTCGAGCCTGCGCGAGCATCCACTGCTCACCACACGGACGAGCCAGGAAGAGAGTTCGCTCTCAGCGCGGCCTTTAGGCGGCGCAGCGGGTCGGTCGCGCCGACGAGCGATCATTCGTGGAGGTTGGACCCCGACGAACAAATGCAGCTACGGCGGGCAAGAACGCCATGCGCAAAACTCTCTCCCTGGCCATTTGTGTGGGCTAGATGAACGAGCCAACCGTGCAGTTACGGTTGTCGGCAGCGTCGCTGCACGGTTTCCCCCCGCGGGGCACTTTCATCTAACCCACGAAGGTGGGGCTGAAGCCAAGTGTGGGAGTCTCGACTTCACGACGGTGGTGTTGGGTATATGTGCACCATCGCGCCCAAAGGGCAGCCCCATGATGATTGTCCATATTTTATAGACAGTTGTGCCTAACCAGCTCGCTGGTTACACATAACTGTCTATCCCAAAATTTCGCGTCGTTAATCGTATATTACACCTGTTAATGAACCTTAAGGAATCTTCCGACTCAACCTAAAGCCAAAATATCTTACACCATTTGGCTACATATTTCAATACTTTAAACCATCAAACGCGTTCAGCGCCAAGGTCAGTTTGGGCCATCTGAGCCACAGCATCGAGCAAGGTGCTGACTTCCTCGGTCTTCATGGTGCGGCCGAAGTGACTGATCCACAACCTAAGAGTCAAGTGCCATTGTTGTTTTGAGGCTTGATATATCCTAGGCAAACCCAGAACAGCGCTGGTATCTTCGGGCTTTAACTCAGTCACCCGAGCTTCAAGGTATTGCATTGCTTCCCCGTATGATTTGCTGGAGGGCAAGCTAAGTGTCATATCTTGCATAACTTTTGGAAATCGTGACATAGGTCGATAGACACTGGCTCCAAGCGATAGCTTCATCAACTGACGTACGTCAAGCTCAAAACCCGCAGTGCCCACTGGTAGCTTAAGATTGCGTCTGGTGTCTTGATTTAGTTCGCCAATTTCACCAATAAATTCACCACCCGTTGTCTTTATGATAGCCGAGCGCTGTTTGTCAAAGGGTGCTATGGCCGCCTGGCTGATAGTTTGAGTGGGATGATGATCCTTAGCCGGATCAAATACCGTGGCAATGCCAAGTTTGGTTAAAAGTTCATTTGCATAGTGTTGGACGACAAAGTACGGTGCGCCAGCATATTTGCGCTGATAAGTTTTGTCATCGGCGGCAAACACCAGGGCCAATCGTTGGTCTTCGACTGGCAAACCGTCGTCATCCACCAAGTCCTTAGCATGAACCGGATTAATCTCAAACAGTGCAAATTCATTATTTTCCCCCCGGATACGATCACTCTTAAGATTGGGGTGAACTTTTTCTAGCAAGCTGGGCAATAAACTCAAGCGATAATACTGCAACTCAGGACTCAGGGCATTGGACAGCTGAAAAGCCTGCTTGGGTTGCTGCCCAACCCTTTCTAGTAGATTGCCATGCACAAAGCTATAGGTCAGGACTTCGTTCGCCCCAGCCGCTGATAGTAGTTGTCGCAACCGGTCTTTGAAATCTAAAAACTCATTCCGCCCTATGGGACGAACGCTGCGCTTGGGTAACTCTAGCGGCAATTGATCATAGCCATGCAAGCGGCCAACTTCTTCGACAATGTCCTCAGGAATCTCAATATCTGTTC
>CAYMBM010000124.1:0-2768 GCA_964388705.1 uncultured Candidatus Saccharibacteria bacterium | reverse complement strand
TTTAGGCAACGAACTGCCGCAGTATGCCAGTAATCTACAGCGAATAGCCATGGTCGGTATCTTAGTCTCGCTGTTTTTAAGCATGAGATGGCTGCCCCCAAAACCTGCCCGCTACAAACGCCGCCGGACATTTTGGCTGGTTATCCAATGGGTATATTTACCCTTTACCAGCATTATTTATAGTACGTTTGCAGCAATTTATGCCCAGACCCGGCTAGCACTCGGTAGGTACCTGGGCTTTGTAATTACCGAGAAAGCCACTAGGTCCGAAAGAGTTGACGTGTCCAATCTATTGAAGTGAAGGATGCTCGGCTACGTAACGCAGATAAGCCCGCTTATCGAACCGCTTTAGCACCTGTGCTGTAGTTTTAGATATATCCTGGGGTTTAAACAGGGGTTTTTGGGGTAGGGCCAGCAATTTGCGGACAACGGTGCCCAGAACCTCACGAGAGGCCGTATAAACGTCTTTTCGGTCTTGCATAGCCAGCATTAGCTCTGTAAGTAGTAAATTGGGTAAAAACGGCTTATTTTGGCCTTGTTGCTCAACGGATAGGGCATTTTCTAGCTCAACAGCTTCATGAGTGGTGAAAACAGAGTGGCAAACCAGGCATTCGCGCCTGCGCCACACCTGATTGTTCCGCTTCTGTAGCCGGCTATTAGTTACCTTAGTTTTATTGCCACAATATACACAAACCATGTCAACATATTGACATAACCCTATTAGAAACGCCAGTGGAAAACCAGCCATTTACTGTGGATGCCGATTTTTTGGGTACAAAAAACCGCCCTGCAATCTGTTAAGGGCGGTTGGAATGTTCTTTTTTAGTTTGTTGCGTTGGCCAGACGTACTCGCCTGATTCGTGTTTGGATTGGTTTTTGCCTAACTATTTCTTCGTAAAACAGCTTGAAATTTTCAAGCGCTTTGCCGTCTTTCTTGGCACTCACACAGACCTCACTATTAACCTGCCTAAGTTATCAGTAAGCATTTTGATAGTCAAACGCTTATGTTGCAAATTTTGGGCAGAATTCTTATATATCATCCGTTATTTTGGTTTTGGTAAAATCACCAACGGTTAAGCATAAGAGGTTAATAAAGGACCTTCCTGCTACAATAGCTTAAATGTTTGAGGAGCTCAAAAAGCACAAAAATGGCGCCCGGACAGGGCTTTTAAAAACTCGCGTCGCCTCTGTTAAAACACCTTTTTTCATGCCGGTGGCTACCCGCGGAGCAGTTAAAAGCCTAGAACCTGCCGAAGTGGCCGCTACTGGCGCGGAGGTACTGCTGGCTAACACCTATCATTTGCACCTGGCGCCAGGGGAAAAGATAGTCAAAAAATTGGGTGGTCTGCACGTTTTTACGGGGTGGCACGGTCCGATTTTGACCGATTCGGGCGGTTTCCAGGTGTTTTCTCTATCTAACATCCGTAAAATTACCGAAGAAGGGGTTATCTTTAAGGATCCGTCTAGCGGTAGGGAAATCCTGCTCACCCCCGAGAAATCAATGAAAATCCAGCTCGATTTGGGCGCTGATATTATCATGGCCTTCGACGACTTAACGGGGTTAGATCCAGCCAAAGAGAAGGTTCGTACGGAGGAAGCTGTGGAACGGACCCACCGCTGGCTCAGCCGCTGTATCACCGAATTTAAGAAGTTGACCAAAAACCAGCCTAAAGCCAAGCGGCCCCTGTTATTTGGCATCGCCCAGGGCGGCCTAGATAAGAAATTACGCCAAAAATCCATTGAATTTGTGCAGTCCCAAGAGATAGACGGCCTGGCTATTGGTGGTCTCTCAGTCGGGGTGGACCCCACCGATGTGCGGTCGTACTTCTCCGGGTTGTCCTACGAGGATGAAGACGGCAGCGCAGTTGTCGGCACCGGCACGATCACCCTCGGTGATATCGAAGTGCCGATGACCGAGGATGGTGTGAGCGCCATTGCTGGTCATGCTGGTGTTCCCGAGCCATTCTTCAACCGGGTGCCGTTTCAGTTGCGCGACACCATGCTCACCACGTTGCCCCCGAGTCCAAGCCAATGCTCGTGCGCTACAACGACGAGGGCATCATCGAGGTACGCAAGGCCGATGGACTGGTGATTGATCCTCGCCACATCGTTGACGTGGCGGCTCGGGTCATCGACAAGGACGCTCCGGTCGTCAACTTCTGGCGTTCCCCGGCTGATTTCCGGCTCGACGTGCTGGTACCTAACGGTCACCCTGGCATCTACGGCGACAAGAAGGTGGGCGATCTCACCAAGGCTGGACTGCGCTTCGGTCAGGACATCAAGCACGGGCACAGCGCGTGGTCGAGCTTGCTGTTGTGGAGGCTCGACTGCACCAACGGCATGGAGCATGTCGAGCAGGGAGAGAAGGTCGATGCTCGTGGCAACACCTTCGATGAGTTCCTGCAAGAGTTCGAGGAGCAAGCCGAGCGTCAGTTCCGTCGTGCCGAGGCCACGATCAACGCCTTCTACGACTTGCGTAACACGCCGGTACCGAACCGCGAACTGATGGTCGAGCGTCTGTCCTCGGAGCATCATCTTCCCGATCGCACGATGACCACTCTGTTGCGTGCGGCTCGTGGAGATGACATGCCCGACGATGGCGCTGTCTCGATGTTTGACATCGTGAACCTCATCACCAATCACGCCAACATGCCGGGTCTGCGTGATGGTGCTGCGCTGTCGCTGCAACGTGTTGGTGGTGCCATCATCACTGACCATGCAGCGCGCTGTGGTCACTGTCGAGCCAAGCTCTCGTAGTGCTCGTTCCG
>CAYMBM010000123.1:0-2786 GCA_964388705.1 uncultured Candidatus Saccharibacteria bacterium | reverse complement strand
CCGCTACGAGTTCGCTGGAGAACTTTAAGCTCTTCTACGAAGAGATCAGCTCTACGGCGAAATCAATCAGTCGTTTACGACGCACCCGGACTATCGCTATTACTAAGTAAGAGCCAGAACGGGTGAAACCCCTAGAATACTTTCTAGGGGTTTTGTTTTTATCAACAACTTATCCACTAGGTTTTTCATAAGCGTTATGTCAATATATTGTCATGGTATGTGTCTATTGCGCTGGCTCAACAAAGGTAACAAACTCGCGCGCCCGATCAAGAGGCCACAACGTTTGGCGCCGAAGGGTCTGTGATACTTGTAGGGCAGTTTTTACCACTCAAGAGACGGTAGACACCGAACAAGCCTTGATGGTTAAGGGTTCCGCTAACATACAGCCTTTTCAGCGGGATAAACTACTGTTAAGCATTCACAACGCTTTACAGCATCGAAAATCAGCTACAGGGGACGCTACGGCTTTGACGGAGACCGTTTTAACTAAGCTATACTCAAACTTTAACAACGGTGTCATTGAGGTGAATCAGATAAATAACTTAACACTTGAGACGCTCAGACACTTCGATCAGGCGGCAGCAACCTATTACAAAGCTTTCCACCCTTGATACGTTAAAGCTGTTTCTGTCTATCTTCGGTGACGACGGCCTTGTCGGTGACATCAAATTTATCCAGGTATTTACCAAGCAGTAACCTCGTTTGAGAATTGAGAGCTGAGAATGAGCTGTATAAAATGGTCGTGAACGGTAAATATGCCCACTGAATAATCATAAAAAATGTCCGATGCTTCTTATATCGGGCCGGCTTTGGTGGCAACGTTTTAAGACTAAAGAACAAGGTTACAAAGATACCAAGCAGCGCAATAGTCTGAATGTTTCTGACAATGATGGGTAGTTGGTTGGCAGCGTAGTCCTTGGGGTGAAACAGTAGTGGGATCCAACCCGAAAAGGCCAGAATTAGTGGAGCCGTGGCCCAGCTGACATGACCTTCGAGTAAGCGGAAAAATTTAAAGGTGACGTCTAATTTTGAGATCTTATTTTTCCGGAAATAGCCCATTTGGGCTACGTAAGCTACATCTGAAGCACCCCAGGCCCAACGACGAATTTGAACAAACTGAGCTCTCAGAGTCTTGCGAAGAGTATTTGAGAGCACTGCGTCTTGATAAATTGGCAAAAATACGGGGTAGACCTGATGGTGGCCGTCATATCGAAAGTACGTCCGCCAGAATTGATGACCATCTTCGACAATGGTGCGCGCGCTCCAGAAGTTGGTATCAATAAGGGTCTGCATATTTTGGGCATGGGCTGAAAAGTTACGCAACATGTGCGTTCGTAGCCCCTGAACAACCATCCAAAAGGAGTTACCGGTGGCAATTACCCGCATCGGGGCCGGAGCATCCCAGATATTGTTTGTAAACATTGGGATAGGTTGTAATGAAACATACAGAGGTTCTGGGCTGACAGCATATAAATAAGCTGCTGCCGACAAGTACTTAGGATGTGGTCGATTATCAGAATCCAGGGTAGTTACAACGACGTTCAAGGGTTTAACCCCTTCGCTGCTCAGATAGGCTTGTAGTTTGTGAGCCGCAAAATTGATGTTACCACCTTTGCCCCTGACTTCCCCTTCGGTGAGCGGGTGCTTTACAGCCATAGCATGCCTAAAGCGATGACCGTACTCTTTGACTAAACTTAGCACAGCTTCCTCTGATTGAGCACCATCCCTGCCCTCGTAAGCCATAACCAAAATAACCTTTTTACTGTCAAAATCAGAATCAAGGACAGCCAGGATAGTTGGTTCAATAATTTCGCGACTTTCATTGTAACTGGCGATAAATACTGCATGGATTATATCTTGGGCTTTTATCGGAGTGGGATTGGTCAAGATGCGTTCGATATTGTCCGAGTGCCAATGCGGAATTTGCTGTTTATAGATACTTACCCGCAACTCAAACAAATCTTCATACATTTGCTGCCAAGGCAGTCTCTGGTGCTGTTGCATGCGCCGGAAGCCTTGGATCGCCCGCACATCAAGCCCTACAGCTTTGGCAAACCACAAAAGCAAATAAGCGATGATAAATAAAACCGTTAACCGGGGATTAAACAAACTAATCACAAACGGCAATAGCAATATGCTCCAGGTTAAAAGGCCTGGTAGCATCTCAAAAAAACGATACCGTCGGCCCCTGTCTTTGGCATATGGAATTTCAAGATTTGTCATGTCAGCTTAGCGTGTGTTAAAGAGTAAAGCGTTACTGACAACTATCACCAGCACTAAAAGTAAGAGGGTAAGCCCCAGCACGCCGACGGCAAAACCTCGGCGAACATGAAAAACGCGGATGCTTAGGATTGTATTGAAAATCAGAGTAAAAAGCGCAAACAACATAAAACTAATGAAGGTCGTGACGTCACCTGTTTTAAAGGCGCTAAGGCCAAGGTTTGCTCGGTACTGCACAATATAGCCATTACCGTGATTACTGCCTAGTTTGAATAAAATCAGTAGGATACTTAAAATCGTCAAGAAAATATCGCTACTAAGAAGTAACAAAATAACTCGATCATGAATATATTTTTTTGGTACCGTCATGGTGGCTTTTGTTTAGTATAGCGCACTGGTGCGAGTGACGGGAATTGAACCCGTTTCTCCAGCTTGGGAAGCTGGCATACTACCGGTGTACGACACTCGCTGAAGGGGTCCCCGCAAAGAGAGGATTCTTTGTGGGGGTGTACTGGAGCCACCTCGGGGACTCGAACCCCGGACCCCCACTTTACGAAAGTGGTGCT
>CAYMBM010000122.1:0-2791 GCA_964388705.1 uncultured Candidatus Saccharibacteria bacterium | reverse complement strand
TCCGGTTTGTAGTTATGGGTGTGCTCAGCATTGGCTTTGGCGCTTTCAATGACTTTTCTCACTGGCAAAGCAGCCCGACGAGGTGTGTGCTCGAGTATAGTTAAGGCATCAGCCACAGAACGACCACGAACTAAACCAGCTACAACGCTGACTTTACGGGGACTGATCCGGACTCGTTTGGCAACTGCTTGGGCGGCCATAATCTACTCCTAACCTTTCGCTAACTTACCGCCATGACGACGGAACTTACGGGTTGGTGAAAATTCTCCTAGTTTGTGGCCGACCATATTCTCGGTAATAAATACCGGCACATGGACTTTTCCGTTATGGACAGCAATAGTGTGACCAACAAATTCTGGTGCAATTGTGCTAGCCCTGGCCCACGTCTTGACAATAGTCCGGTCCTCACTACCCAAAGCACCGACTTTCTTAGCCAGTTTGGGATCTACAAATGGTCCTTTTTTCAGCGATCTACTCATGACTTACACCTTCTTCCATATCAATTCTGACGTAGCACAATGGTCGTATGCTGACAGTGTGCCAAACACCTTGCTGGTGACTATATTCAAGACCGTCACTGGCAATCAGATTTTGGGCTGTCTCAATTTCCAATCGATGGCGTTCGCTTTCGTTGCTTACTGTAGCGAGTAGTCGTACGCCTTCTTCGTGTCCGGCTGTGTAATTTTCTCTGATGGCCGTTCTATGCTCTTTAGTATCCATTATCATCGTCTCTTTCCTTGATGCCGAGTTCGGACAATCATGTTATTGGTACTCTTACGTCGACGGGTTTTATAACCAAGAGTTTTCTGGCCCCAAGGGGTCCGTGGGTCTTTGGCGGTGCCGTGTCGGCCACCGTCACCACCACCATGCGGGTGATCGGCAGCGTTCATAACCACACCACGGACAGTCGGACGAATGCCTTTACGCCGCGTCCGGCCGGCTTTACCAACCTTAATATTCTGATGTTGTTCGTTGCCAATCACACCAATACTGGCCGTGCAGGCCACATTTACTAGACGTACTTCGCCACTTGGCAAGCGAATCTGAGCATAGTCGCCCTCTTTAGCCATTAGTTGGGCACTGGCCCCAGCGGTGCGAACCAGCTGGGCACCCCGGCCTGGCTGCAGTTCAATAGCATGAATAACGCTACCAACAGGTATGTCAGTCAGCGGCAGTCGATTGCCTTTTTCAATGGCAACTTCCGGACCAACTTGAATCTTTTTGCCAACTTTCATATCTTGAGAAGCCAATATATAGTGCCAACCACCGTCTTGATCCTTGATGCGTGCAATCCGGGCACTACGGTTAGGATCGTATTCAATCGCTTCAATAGTGGCGGTTGTTCCAGCTGACAGGCTAAAGTTAACGTTACGATAAAACTGACGGACGCCACCACCGCGGTGACGAACGGTAATTCGGCCCTGATTATTACGACCACTCTGCTTCTTTTTAACAGATAACAAAGACTTCAGTGGCTTGTTGGTCGTAATGCTGTCAAAGTCCTGCGTTGTCATGCCACGCTGGGCTGGAGTTATTGGCCGATAAGCTTTAATGGCCATCTACTTTTTCTCCTTTTTGGCCGTCTTGGCAGCCTCTTTTTCAACTTTTTTAGCTTCGGCTTCTTCAGCGGCAAAAATAGGAATATTGTCGCCTTCTTTGATAGTTACATAGGCTTTTCGCATAGTGGACCGAATGCCTTTAACTGATCGACCACTTTTTCTGACGGTGCGCTTAACCTTACCTCTAATATTAGTCATATTAACGTTGGTCACGGTAACGTCGAATTGATCGGTGATCGCTTGTGCCAGAGATTGCTTGCTGGTACCGGCGGGCACGCTAAAAACGTAAGTACGCAGGGCTTGGCTGGCGGCATAGGCCTTTTCACTTAAACGGGGGCGTACAGCTAGCGTCTTACTCATGACTTTTTGCCTCCCAGCCACTCACTTATGAGTGGCAATGCTGCATTCGTAATAACTACATGGTCGGCATTTAATACGTCATAAACCGATACATATCTGGCTTGAACCACTTTGACATTGGACAAGTTGCCTGTAGCTCGAGTAATCTCAGCAGTTTTATCTTCAGTGACAACTAGGGTATTTCGATCGGCTTTCAACTTGGTAAAAAACTTTACGGCTTCGGCAGTTTTGGCACCCTTAAACTGTAGCCCATCAACGACGATGACTTTACCGCTATCAACGGCTAGACTCAGGGCTTGGCGAATAGCTTTACGCTTGGCTGTGGTGGGTAGCTTATGTGTGTAATTTTCCTGTCCCGTTGGGCCAAAGGCAATACCGCCGCCTCGCCAAATGGGGTTACGACTAGAACCAAAGCGTGCGCGCCCTGTACCTTTTTGGCGCCAGGGTTTCCGGCCACCCCCTCGCACTAGACCGCGGGTTTTAGTCACAGCTAGGTTACCGCGACCGTTGGCTAAATAAGCCACGTAGGCTGCTTTGAGCAACTCATGATTATCTGGCATAACGCCAAAAACAGTTTTATCAAGTTTGGCAGCCACCGTGGCTTTATTGCCGGTCTTGGTATAAGTAGGCACCGGCGACATTACTGGGCCTCCTTGATCAAGACAATGCCTTTACGAGGACCTGGTACAGCTCCGGTCACACCAATAACGTGAAGTTCAGGATCAACAATAGCAACTTTTAGGTTTCGAATGGTAACTTGTTCGTGACCCATCTGACCAGCCATCTTTTTGCCTTTAAAAATCTTCTGCGGATACATTGAGCCAATCGAACCCGGCCGACGGTAACTCCGTCCACCGTGAGTCTTACGGCCA
>CAYMBM010000121.1:1098-2853 GCA_964388705.1 uncultured Candidatus Saccharibacteria bacterium | reverse complement strand
TTATCATGGAAATTAAAAGAAACACTCTCAAAACAAGAACCTCCTCTTGTTTAATAGAGGAGGTTTTTGATTTTTATAGTTCGCCGAGCAGCGCGTCTACTTCTAAAATTGCTTTATTGGTAGTGGGCAAAAGCTCGTAGGCTAATTCACTCATTTGTACTGACCCTTTGATTTTTAAATTGTTTGTTTTGTCATGACAATACTATGTATTATACATGATTTTGCTTTTTTGTCAACAAGATTATGCTTGTTTATTTAGCCAGTTGCTGATATTTCTTTGATATTCAATAATTTGTGGGCGTGGCACATCGTAGATCGAGTGCGTGAATCCTTTTGCAACGTACACCTCTGCCCCAAAGGCCTTAGTGTATGCGTCGGTGGTTTGTTTGGGTACAAGCTCGTCTTCTTCATGAACCACGACCAAAGTTTTGCCTTTGAAGTTTGAAGCACGCTTAAGTAAAGGGTGTCTGGCAAGAGCTTTTTCATCTTTACGGAAGACTTTATCTGTCCACTCTCTGTCTATATCTTTTGGTAGTGAATAAAAATCTTCTGGTTTATATATTGCCGGTGCCCGTAACACTAGCTTGTCAAAATTACGATATTTGGTCAGTTGGGTTGCCAGGAAACCACCGTAGCTTGTACCCATAACAGTCATCGTAGCCTTGGGATACTTGTCTTTCAGCCAATCGAACACACAAATCACTTCTAGAAAGTGTTGAGCAGGTCGGGTAGTTTCGATGTCAAAGGGGCTATCGCCATGACCACTATAGTCAAAGACTAGTTCTGTCATGTGAGTTTGACTAGCTATGGCGGTGAGAATGTCGTCGTAGCGTTTGCGGTTTGATGTCCAGCCAACCAAGGCCAACAAGACATTTGTCTTGTCGCCTGAATAGACATCAGCTACTACCGAATAGCCAGCGCAAGCAATTTTAATGGTTTTAGGCATAGCTACATCATATCAAAACAGTTCAATAAGGAAGTCGAGCGTTGCTGGTTTTTTCACCTTCCAGGCGGCGCTTTTCTACGTAACGCACAAAAATTTCAGCACACTTTGAGTTGGCAAATTTAACCGTGAAGTCACCGAGCCGTGTATGTAGCGTTACCGATGAGAAAACCGCCTTTGTCCGGCGAACACCGGCCACAACCTCATATGTCATCTCGTCAGTATTTGTATACCCGGGTTTGTGATCAAGAAAAATGACCCGCAGGTTTGTGGCCACAATCATTCCTTCATTGAACGATGGCCCGTTAGGCTGTGGCTGGTAACGACCATAAACCACACCGCCGATATGCTCGCTCTCGTGGATAATTTTGGGCAAGTAGCGAATAGCAAATTTCTTCATGCCAAACCGGGTAACGCCGGCCGCTTTCAACTCTCGCTTAATCCGTTGGGTGTGATTGTTCTCTGCCATCACTTATAAGAATAGTGCAGTTACCTAATGATTGCGAGTAGCCGACATCATCCGAAGCATTTTAGGGCCGCCGGTTCGCAGGAATCTCCAGACCAAAGCTACGGCAATCAACAAAAAGATTATGTTCAAGCCAGTGGTATAGTTGAGTGCAATTTTGGGGTCCAGCACAGCCGCATTTCGGGTATGCGGAGTCAGGTGCAGTAGCCAAAAGATGATCTCTACCAGGTAGCCAGCCGCGGCCATTGCCGCATAAAACGTTACAAACAAGAACGCTGCCATTTTTAAGCCGTAGTATTTGTAGTAAATGCGAAGGATTGGGAAGACTATTAAATCAGCGAATATA
>CAYMBM010000121.1:0-1088 GCA_964388705.1 uncultured Candidatus Saccharibacteria bacterium | reverse complement strand
AATGGGAAACACAATCAGATCCGCAAAGATAAAACTCACTACCCCGCCAAAACTTATCCCCCCGTTCCAAAGCACCGCCGCCAAGGGTACATTACCAACACTGCACACAAACGAAATCACAGCTATCAGCGGGCCAACCAGTGGCCCCCAAATAGCACTAAGTAACGGGTGACTGGTAATAAAGAACTTTTGAAAAAAGCTGGCCGGCACCCAAGCCGCGATGGCCCCGGCAATCAGTAGTCCCAGCACAATGTCAGTCCAGACGCTCGCCCAATCTATTATAAAAAAATGACTGGTAGCCGTTGTTCCCTCTTTGGAAAATAGTTTTTGTACCATGGACCCGTGGTCTTGCACCGACATATCTCCCATAGCTACGTGCCCTTCCATTCGGCCAGCCAAACCCTTCTCGGCCTGAGCCTCGGCAGAGGCCAATAATTTGGGTGTTAGAAAACGGCGGAATAGCACCACCAACATAACAATCATCAAGGGACCGCCAACAAATTCTGCCAAGGTAAATTGCCATCCGAGGAGCAAGACCATGATGATCCCAAGTTCTATTACTAAATTGGTGCTGGCAATCTCAAACGCCATAGCCGCCGTGAAATTGGCGCCCTTGCGGTAAATTGACCGAGCTAGAGCCACAGCGGCATACGAGCACGATGACGAAGCCGCACCCAAAGCCGAGGCCAAGGCAATCGTCTTTGGTTTGTCGTCTGGCAATAGTTTACTCATCTGTCGGTGTGATACTACCGCTTGGATCATCGCAGATAAGCCAAAGCCCAGTACTAGCGGCCAAAAAATTTCCCAGCCCATCGCAAAGGCTGTTGATAGTGCATGTCCTAGAGCATGGATAAACATAGTTTCATAATAGCAAACGATAGATTGCTAGGGGTTGTTTATCTGTCTCTTCTCTGTTAGAATACAATTTGCTCAAAAGACCTGATCCTTAATTAGGGAAAAGAGCAGCGAGCTTGCACTTTAGGGGCAGCTTAGCTGGCGAGCGATGAGAAAAACCGTAGGTTTGTCTCATTACCGACGCGGGGTAGAGCAGTGGCAGCTCGTGTGGCTCATAACCACAAGGTCGCCGG
>CAYMBM010000120.1:0-2856 GCA_964388705.1 uncultured Candidatus Saccharibacteria bacterium | reverse complement strand
CGCCGCTATCAAGAAAGGAAAAACTGGTGATTCAACTGCTGCCAGCGAACTGGACAAACTGCGTGAGGCCCACCCGATCATCAATCTCATTACGCAGTACCGAGAGTACACCAAGCTCAAAAACACCTACGTCGACACTTTACCAAAGATGGTAGACGAGCATTCGCGCTTGCACACTACTTACGCCCTGACGGTTGCGCCCAACGGCCGGCTGAGCATGAATTCTCCCAATCTGCAGCAAATTCCCTGTCGGTCGGAACTTGGTAAGCAAATTCGCACCGCTTTTGTGGCTAGCCCTGGCAAGATGTTGGTCAGCGCTGATTACAATCAGTTTGAGCTCCGATTGGCGGCTTATTTAGCAGAAGATAAAGAATTGATTGACATGTTCAATAACGGGGCAGATGTGCATACAATGACGGCCGCTCAGGTCTATGGCCGCGATCCAGATGAGGTCACCAAACAGATGCGCCGCGATGCCAAGGTTATTAACTTTGGTGTGCTATACGGCATGAGCCCCCACGGTCTCAGCGTAGCCACTGGCATGACCCAACATGCTGCTAAGGCGTTTATCGATAAATATATGGAGCTGCGCAAACCACTGTTTGATTACATCGAGACGCTTAAAGAAAAAGCCGCCAAAGACGGCTATGTAGAGACGCTGTTTGGTCGCCGTCGGCCCACGCCAGATGTTCATTCCAGTAACTTTGTAGTGCGCGAGGCTGCCTATCGTCAGGCTATCAATATGCCCATTCAGGGTACCGAGGCCGACCTAATGAAAATGGCTATGTTTCAGGTGCAACAAGAGCTAGAAAGTAACGATGATTGCAAGTTGCTCCTACAGGTACACGATTCACTGATTATTGAATGTCCCGAGGCCCATGCCGAAACAATAGCCAAAATGCTCAAAAATACTATGGAGCAAGTCTATAAGTTGCCAGTAAAGTTAGATGTGGATGTTAGTACGGGTAGGAATTGGGGCGAGCTTTGATTTTGTCGCAACGGAGTCTGCGTGAATAAACTTGGCGAAGTGCTAAACAGGCCAGAATCAACAATGGCTGTAGTCTTTACAGGCCATGAAAGTGACCAGGTAATTGATGAAGTAGCCGCTATCGCAGACGTAGCAGAACTAAGGGCTGATCTGCCGTCATTTAGAGAGCAAAATTACTCAGCTGCAAGAGACAAGGCGCAAAGATTAGCTAAGTTGCCGGTGTTACTGACGGCACGCATGTTTGTTGAGGGAGGACATTGGATAAGCTCCGAAAAACAGCGGTTAAAATTGTTTAGCGCAATGATGCCTCATGTCGATGGTGTGGATGTTGAAATAAGGTCGAGGATATTGCTGGACGTGATAAATGCTGCACATGAACAGGGTAGGGTTGTGATTGCTTCAAGCCATAACTATGAAGCTACGCCTTCAATGCCAGAACTGGACGGAACTTTTGAACACGCCAAGGAGATGGGTGCAGATTACGTTAAGTTTGCTGCAACGCCAAATAATGATTACGACTATGACAGACTTATAGAAGTTACAGGTTGGTATGCCAACGACGGCATAATAGTAGTAGCCATGGGTGATGAATATGGACCAAAATCTCGATCAGAACTACCGTCATATGGCTCATGCCTAACCTATGCATTTCCTGGGTCAGAACCACTAGCTCCTGGTCAGATGAACTACTTAGAAACACACGAAGCCCTCAAAGCATCAGACCCGGGCTATGCCGCTCTGTTTTAATAAATTTTGTTCCATTTTGCTTGTCCATTCATGGTGACGAAGTTGTTTTAGATTTGGTCAAAGGTACCGTTAGTAAATAGTGCTATCATTGAACCAAGATGATTTTGGGAGATTCACCCGAACTGTTTACTGCTAGTCATGTGGGAGTATTGAAAGCAGCTCAAGAACTACAGCTTGCCATCGTTGGGGCGCCCCCGGACAATACTCAAGAAACCGCTCAGTCGGCAATAGATGTCTTGGGTGATGTTCGAAAGTCATATGGCCTGAATCGTGTTGCACTTAGAACAATGAGCGCGTTCGCAATCGACCGAGGGCTAACCATAGAAGAGCAGGTATATCGTTTTGTACAGTTTGGTGAAGCAGATCTCAAAGCGTCGTTAGGAGGGTTTCAGTATGTACGCATGGGCAATATTATCAATTCACTTTGCCTGGATTTGTTTGATGTTACAGTTCTGCGTCCGGTTGAACCTGATGATCCGGACGAAGGACATATGGACATGCCTCTTTTAATACCAGTTTTTGCTGTTGATAATATTTGGGCAATGAACTAAAACGCTACTGCTTGCTTGTGGTGGGGGTTGTAACGTTTAATTAGCACATGGCTGGAGTTGAAGGAATAAATCTTGTTGATATATGTGGACCAAGTTGCAGTGGCAAGACCTCACTAGCTACTGAACTAGCAGTCCGAGATCGTGGATTGGCCAGCGTACTTTCCTTAGATGAATACGATCTGTTTCCCGAAGGTTCAGAAGCTATGGACAGAGAATTAGCCCATCCAACCATTACTAACTGGGAAGATCCAGCACTTTTTGACATGAAAACATTTGTGTCAGATGTTGCCAGAATTGCTGGTGGTCAAAGAGTTTTACTCCAAACGCGCTCCCGCGAAAGTATGGAAAAAGGTGATACTCAGAGATGGTTCCAGCCACGCCGGCTTAATATTATTGAAGGCATTTTTGTCTTGAATTACCGCGCCCGAAGATACATGGATTTGTCATACTTTATTGAAATACCACTCGATTTGATGGTAGAACGGCGTCTTTACCACCGGCGAGATGACGGCAAGCCGTGGAGTGATCCAGATTACATTAAGGGACCAATGATCGAAGCCACCAAAAGAT
>CAYMBM010000119.1:0-2866 GCA_964388705.1 uncultured Candidatus Saccharibacteria bacterium | reverse complement strand
CATAGTAGGGGATAATCCAAAGCAGCAGATAAGTCGCCGCTGTCCCCACTAGAAAACCGATTAAACCGGAGAGGAGGGATTGCTCGAAGATTATCCGGTAGAGCTGCATGTTCGAACCACCCAGAGCCTTGATAACCCCAAACTCTCGAGCTTTCTCGACCGTAGCGGTGTAGATTGTTAGACCAATAACGGCAATACCGACTAGCACACTGATCAAAACCAAAACGGTAATAATCGGCAGGAAAACTTCATCGATGATGCGACGGTTTTTCTCAAGGAAATCTTCCTTGGTCAGAGCGTCGATGCCAGCAATTTTGTTGATTTCGGCTGAAACATAATCTTTTTGACCCGGATCGGTTTTAACCAGGTAATAATTGGCAATGTCGCCGCTGTGGAAAAGTTTGGTCGCGTCGGCTTGATTGATAAAAGAAAACTGAAACAGGAACATGTTGGCGCCGGAAGCGATACCAACGACTTTGTATTTGTCCCCAAAAATTTCGATAAAGTCGCCGATTTCCAAATGCCGTTTGTTGGCGAGCACTTTATCGACCACGATCTCACCTTGATTTGGTTTGTCTGTTCCGGAAACCAGATGCTGCGGACCCGACACTGGATTGTCAGTATCAAAGCCGACGATATATGTCCCAGTGTCTTGGTTTTTGATTTTGAAATTAATCGGCCGACCAACAAATTTGTTGACCTCCTCTACTCCCTCAATATTGGCGATTTTATCGGCAATATCGGGAGTGAGATAAGAAGCCGAATTGGAAATATCAGCTGAACCGTCCTGGGTCACCCAGAGATCTGTATCAACCTGGCGGATATATTCACTGGATTTGATCTTCCAGCCTTGGTACAGGGATAAAATAATGAGAATCAGCATGACAGAGAAAGCGACTCCGCCCACTGAGATGGCAAAGCGGGTTTTCTCACCGAGGAGATTTCGTAGGGCAATTGAAATCATTAGTTATATAATTGTGCCTGAAATTAAGAGTTGTAGCAAGCTCGCCTACCAATGGCTTTTGATCTTCAAACCTCGGAGGGGTTTGCCCAAAACCTTATCCTGATATTCATAAAAGGATTGCTCAATTTTCTCAGCTAGACTGTCGACTTCTTTTTTGGTTTGGGCTAAATCTCCATCAACTTTTCCATAAGTTTGTAAATAGTATTTGAACTGTGGTTGAGTACCTGATGGTCGAGTCAGTAGCTTGATTCGCTCATCTTCTGAGAGGATAAACGTCACTTCATCCCCAGCTGCTCCAACTTTGTAGTTTTCCGGTTTGCGTTGATCTGGCGGCAATTTATCAATAATTCTCAAAACTGGCAGGCCAGCAAACTCTTTGGGTGGGTTGGCCCGAATACTTTTGTAAAAAGCAACTATATCTTCAAATCCTTGTTTACCCTCACACTCGACCTGGTAGAGGACATTGCGGTAATAACCATATTTCTCATAAATTTCGTTGAGATAGTCAGCAATTGTCTTGCCCTGATCTTTAAGCACCGAAACGATTTCGGCTACGGTCAAGGCTCCAATCGAGCCGTCTTTGTCACGAATAAAATCCCCTCGGCAATAACCACAGGTATCTTCAAAAGAAAAGACAAAGTTTTCTGGATGGTCCATTTTTTGCACCACCTGACCAATCCATTTAAAACCTACCAGCAAATCATCGACTTTACTAATTCCAAAATCATCCGCAATATCAGAAGCCAGTTGTGTTGAAGCGTAGGTTTTTATATAAAGCAGATCTTTAGTGATTTTTCCTTGATCTTTCAGTCGACTAAGCAGAAAGTGGAGGATAACTGAGGCAATTTCGTTGGCGGTGATATAAGTTAGTTTGCTGGAATTGATATCAGTTCGGAAAGCTGCGGCGAAACGGCAGCCATCTGGGTCAGTACAAATCGCTAAATCAGCTCCAATCTCCTCCCCCAATTTTGTCGTTGGTTCTAGCACTTCTTCAAACTCTGGGTTGATGTAGTCTCGAAACGCCCCAGGAAAAGACTCATCAGGTTTGGACTGGGATTCCAAGACTGTAAGATCGTAGCCCAATTCTTTCAAAATCGGCAGGGTATTGGTCATACCTGCACTGTTTAAAGGGCTAAAGGCAATTTTCGCAGAGCGAGTTTTAACTAGAGACAGTTCACGTAATTTTTGAAAATAGGCCTCGTCGACCTCTTTACCGATGATTTTCACAAAACCTTGCTTTTCGGCCTGCCCAAAATCCATTTTCTTGATCTCTTCGACTCCAAGCACCAATTGCATAAATTTCTGATCTAGCGGTGGAACGACTTGTCCCCCATCATCCCAGAAAAATTTGAAACCATTGTCAGTCCGTGGATTATGAGAAGCAGTCAACTGTACCCCGGCGGTCGCTTTTAAATAACGAACGGCAAAGGAAACCTCGGGGGTAGAACGAATATTGTCAAAAAGAAATGACTTGATGCCGTTGGCAGCCAGCACTGAACAGGTCAATTCTGCAAAAGCGCGGGAATTTTTGCGGACTTCATGGGAAACCACGACGCCTTTATCTTTTGCGACTGCTCCAAAATCATTGATGAAGTTAGCTAATCCTTGGGCAGCTTCACCGATGGTTCGAAAATTTATTCTGTTTGGACCGACACCTAGATTGCCACGAATACCACCGGTACCGATTCGAATCCGTGTATAAAAAGCGTCTTCTAACTCATTAATGTTAGAAGAGCTGATTAAAGCTTCAATTTCTGCTTTATATATAGAATACTCAGGTTCCGCTAGCCATTTTTGTAAATTTGAGAAAGCCTCAGGTGAAAGTTGGGTTTTTAATTGTTCCATATGGAAAAGTATATCAAAAAAGCTTGAGAAAAAGAAAAAGACCGGCACTATGCCCCC
>CAYMBM010000118.1:0-2891 GCA_964388705.1 uncultured Candidatus Saccharibacteria bacterium | reverse complement strand
CGTGGTAACCCGGTGGTTCGATATGAGGGTGAGAACCTGAATGAGATTGACGCAATCATACCTCGAATTGCCCCTAGTTTGACCAAGTATGGCACTGCCATTGTCCGCCAGTTTGAAATGCGCGGCGTTTTTACAACTGCGAGTTCGATTGCGATTACTCGCTCGCGTGACAAACTCCGCTCTTATCAGTTAATGGCCCAAGCCGGAATTGGTATTCCTAAAACAGTCTTTGCCCGTGAAACTGCCGACTTTGATGACGTTATTGAAAAAGTTGGTGGTGTGCCGGTAATTATCAAAGTTGCTCGGGGTACACATGGCAACGGTGTGGTACTAGCAGAAACACGAAAGGCTGCTCAAGCGGTAATGCAGGCCTTTTACGTGGAAGGAGTGAGCTTTTTGGTGCAAGAATACATTGAAGAATCAGCAGGCACGGACATTCGTGTTTTGGTAGTTGGAGGGAGGGTTGTGGCTAGTGCTAAACGACAGAATCTTGATGAAGATTTTCGATCTAATATCCACCAAGGTGGAATTGGCAAACCGGTAAGATTGACCCCAGAGGAAGAAAAAGCGGCAGTTAAGGCCGCCAAATCAATGGGCCTACCGATTTGCGGTGTTGATATGTTGCGCTCCAATCAAGGCCCATTGGTACTAGAAGTCAACTCTTCAGCCAGCCTTAAAACGCCCGAGCTAATTACCAAGCGCAACGTGGCTGGAAAAGTTATCGATTATATCGAACAAAATGCCAAAGGACGCCGGAAAAAAGACCGAGTGGGCGCGTAAAGGTACTTCTTTTCAGAGCCCGCGATATACCCCTCTAGAAAAGCATAGCCTTACCCCTTATGGTATCATTGGCGTGTGGACACCTATATCATCCTGGCGGCGCTGGTTGGCGTACCGCTATTCCTAGCCCTATTATTCCGTGTCAATGCAGTACTACTATTTATCGGTGTGGCCGCTGGGGCCTTGTTTGCGCAATACATCGCCGAAGACACTAGTCTGGTTGTTGATGCCTTCTTCCCTAGAGGTGGTAACGTTGATGTCTATGTTAAGTTGGGGTTACTAGTTTTACCAGTTGCGTTGACACTGTTATTTTTGCGCAAGACATTGAGCGTAGCCCAACTGGTTTTTCACTTGATTCCACTATTGGTGACATCGGCGGCTTTTGCTTCACTAGTGGTAAACCTGATGCCTGGGGGCGTATATCACGATGTCATGAGTAACCCGGTTGGGCGCATAGCTGTGAGCTCCCAAAATGTCTTAATTGCCGCTTCGGCCTTTCTGACCTTATTGTTAGCGTGGCTGACCATGGGCCACAAAGGTCGCAAACATCACTAATACGATATGGCTAAGAATAGCGCAGACAAAGTAGGCAACAGCTATCTGATAATGGGTTGCATGTTCGCTGGGCTAGTGTTGCTGCTCGGGTTAGGGCTTGGTGTGTATTTTTGGTTTAATCTTCAACTCCAACCAGGATTTGAATGTATGTTCCGTTGCACCAATGACTTTAACTATCAAAGTGTTCGTCGGGCAATGTACGTTTCGTTTATAGGCGCGCCAGTTCTTAGTGGCCTCGTGTTCTGGCTATTTTTTCGTGTGCACCGAAAATATAACAAGCCAAAAGCTCTATATTTACCATAAAATGCCAGTTTAGTTATTTTATATAAGCTGCCGGTAACGTAATGCTAACGGGTTGGTTGTACTTACTATAAGTAACTACAAATTTGTCGCTATCGTTACTACCAACTTCAAACTTATCAATGTTTTTTGTTTGGTTATTAGCAGTTAGCCAGAACTGGGTCGAGTCAAACTTAAGCCCGGGCTCACTACCCTCACCTTCTGAAGAGGCATAATTTGAGGTAATTGATGCCAGGCCGCCGGTGTTAAACGAACCACTGCACCATGAAGACGTGCGGTCCTTAGCGCAATCTTGCAATACGTATGCTTTGTCATTGGTTATTTCACTAATTATTTTGGCTTTCTCTGGGCTGTCCCTCATATCACCTATGACAAAATAAAAAGCAGGGTTGTTATAGAGGAAGAAGTTGAAACCCTTAAACTTTTCAAAGCCAGTGGCTTTCGCATTGAGTCCAAATAGGTTAATGTTGGCGTCTCGCTGAAACAAATCTTTGCGCTCAAATGAAATAATGTCTGACGAACCGAGCAGAAACCAATTCTTTGGAGCATTGGTGATTGCATTACCCTCAGTCATTCTAAAGTACAGGTTATTTTGGTATCTTGTTGCCTTTACTGCGTAGAACTCGAGTTTTTGAGTTAGGTGCGCTGTACCTAATAGGTAGTCGATCGTCAAAATACCATGTGATTTAGGGTCACGAGTATTGGAAAAATCACTGTCTATGTCCCACGTAACAAGCATGCTTTTATCAAGGTTGTCCCGGTACGTTATGTGTCTTGTGACTGATTTAGTGTCGAGTAAGTTCACCAAGCCTTGCTGAACAACTACATGAGGATTGATTTTGCTCTGCTGAACACTATCGTTATGGGCTTTAAGTTCTCTATACCCAATGATACTAATATATGCAACTGCAGCCGTGTAAGCCACAACCCCTAGAATAATTAAGAGTGTTTTAAATAATTTTGGTTTTGGTTTGTGATGTGCGTCGGTGGGACCTGGGTAAATTGGTGGTGGCGTTTCCATAACTTATCATAAGTGTAGATAAACAAGAGCGTTTTGCATAGTACTCGTGCTTGCCTTATAGTTTCAGCTACGAAATAATGAACTTATAAGTAGTGTTTTAATGGCAAGGTCAGCATTTCGCAACGCGACCTAATTTTGGAGGCATTTAGATGGCAGTTGTTCAACAAGCATCAGAAGCTGAAATTCTTGGCAGACATCGTGGAGTGGCTGCAGAAAGTCCTAACAACAAGTGCTT
>CAYMBM010000117.1:0-2903 GCA_964388705.1 uncultured Candidatus Saccharibacteria bacterium | reverse complement strand
TTGGTGCTACTCGGTGCGGTATATATCTAACGCGATACAAACCGCAGCGCAACAGCTACATGATGATTATACCCTAAAAGATTTAGCTGAGGAGTTCCAACTGAACGGTGAGTTACTAGCTTCGGTTGTTTAATGGGTAAACCCATTTTCGGTGTAGCTGGCAAGAAAGTGGTTTGTAGCTGATGCACCATACGTTCATCTTACTTCTTCGTAAGGGATAGTATTTACAACCCAATCACTATCAATAGCAGCTTCATGACCGTTGGAAGTTACTTTAATATCAAGATAAGGCACTATCTCTCGGCTAAATGGGCTTACACTTCCAAATAATGCTTCTTCTAAAACTTCGCCAACTCGTTCTAAGACTTTTGGTGGGCTATCATAGCAATCTGATAGTCCTGCTGCGAGCTGGGTCGAAATAATGGTGATGCGTCAAAATGATTATCCTGAAAACTGATATATGCTTCGTGAAGTATAAATGCTGCTGATCGCGCGGCAAACTGTACTTCTATGCCCCTAGGACGTATAAGACTACAGAAAATTGCTTGACCCTCCATGCCCCTTGTTAGAATGTTTGGAGCCATAAACAGGCGCATATCTTTACCGTTTGGGGGCGTAACTCCACGAACGTTTGTAGTCCTTAGAGTATCGTCAGAACTTGGAAGGTCAAAAGGCTCCGTGAACACTTGTTTTTGGCCCGTCTTTAAATATTGTAGAAAATGGACATTGCCTTCCGTATCTTGTTGAAGTTCAAGAACTGGAGATTGTGTGGTATCAAATCTTGGTAGATTACGGATTTCTTCATAAAACTCGATAAATGGACGCGCAACAAACGGCACTTTGTGTTTTCTAAATTGCTGCTCCGTATCGTAACCATTTGATTCAACTTGGTAGCCACCAATACTAACATAATCATTTGCATCCTGTTTTGCAGGTTTAACCCCAAAATGGTAACGACCTTCAACATTGGGGTCAGCGAATACCGACACATTTGCTCCCTCAACATAACGCCATCGACTAGCATATACATTGTGCGGGTCTAAATATAAGTCTGCTCCAAAGTGCATTGCTGAGCTTAATACTTCTCTTTGAAGCACTGACCAACACATGTAGGGATTTCTTAAATGAGTCATGTAGTAAGCTGCGTCAAGCTCTCCGCTGCGCAAACCACGCATTACTAAACTGCCGAGTTCACGTGCATAGCCTTGAGCGTCCTCTCTAGCTAAATCAGCATTTGCAAGTCGCTCACTCGTCAATAATCCTGACAGACCGTCATAATCTTGGGGCATTTCGCTTCTTAGCATAGCTGTACCGTCATCAAATGCTTTTTCCCATTCTGCTTGGTCAGTAATTAAAGGTACGCTAAAGCCTTGTTCAGCAACATACATACCTATTTCGAACTTTGGCTGTTTTGGCGGGAAAGCTTCAAAGTAATCAAAGGACGGGTCGGTAGTTGCACGTTGTTCGGCTTCTGCTTTTTCACGAGCAAGATAGTCGTCTTCTTCATCAAACTCAATCCAGCCGTCTTCGAACTCACTCATTTGAGTAGATTATCTTGGTAAAAGCGGCTAACTGCAAGCATGAGCATAATATTCTTTTAACCCTTACTTGTTCCAAGCTCTTGATTATTGGCCTTGTTTTTATACTGTATCCAAAGTGGCTCCTTGCATACTAGGAAGCTAAATAGTCGCGCTGGTACACGCCCTGTTTCCAGTGCGGTTGCCAGATGCCTATCAAGTACGCTGCTTGGAATGCCGCTATAGGCAACGGCTAAATAGAACTTGCGCGAATCCTCACCAGCCGATAGCTTTTCAGACATTCTTGCAGCTAATGATTCATTTTCTAAGTGTGAACGCTTTTCAGCAGTTAATGAATACTTTATACCCCTATTCATTGTCATTGGGTTAAAAGTTTTATTACTTACAATGTCATTGATGCTGTTCATTGCATTAATTATAAAACTTAAGGGGCAACTCTTAGGAAACACTTTATTACCAGAAAAGTGTTACAACCCTATTAGACTAAAATCCTAGTTTGTGTCTAGCGTCTAGGAACCGTTTGTAGTAAAGATTGAGCTTTCTATGTTCTGGTACGTCTTCATCAGGCTTCAATTTATCAAAGTACTTTTCAATGTTTGGCAGCGACATATTCGGGTCAACGAATTTACGTGTAGCCCAGACTAAATGCCCCCAATACATAACTTCATCTTTGACCCTAGATTTAGAAAACTTCGGCAACTGGTCAAGTAAACGTTCTATATTTACGATATTAGCTACGCGCTTAGTTAGCTCACTAACTGGCATTTTCTCACTAACAGTGATTGTTAGATAGGGGTGCATTTTTATTGGGTCCTGAGCCATCCTTTTTTTGTGATTTAGATGCAAAGAAGGAAGGTCAATATAGCTAAGTTCGTATTTATTAGGAATATTAAGATGAGCATATACCGTATTCTCAACGGGAAGAATAAGTGTATCCGTAATTATTAATATTTCAATTGAAAACTGCCAACGCGGTGCTAATTTAAACTTTTTAATGATTTTGAAAGCAAGTTCTTCTAACTGACCTAGTTTGCCACGTGCATGTATCTTTTTTAATACAATAAGGTCGCCTAGAGTAACTTCTTCTTCGGCCATAGTTAATTCTTGTTTGGCTTGTTTTCCCCAGTCAACGGTAGTTTTTATACTTAATAATTCTCTTGCTTCCTCTACATTTTTATAGAATACGTCTGAAATTGAAAGAAATCTGGCAGTTGTAAGGTCATACCATACGGAATCCTCATACTTAAGTTTGCGGATATAGAATATTGACTCACGAAGCTCAAGTTTTTTGACTGCTGACGACATATATACAAGTTACACCCTGGTGCATCAGCTACAAACCACTTTCTTGCCAGCTACACCGAA
>CAYMBM010000116.1:0-2919 GCA_964388705.1 uncultured Candidatus Saccharibacteria bacterium | reverse complement strand
TCAATCCGAGTGTTGACTAGCTTCAACTCCTTTTGCAGTCGTCGAACTTCAGGTGACGTTTTTCCCTTATCAACCCTAAGGTGGGCAGATGTCTCGTCCAGTAGATCAATTGCCTTATCAGGCATGAATCGATCATTAATGTAGCGTTTGGCTAAAATCACTGTGTCGTCCAACACTTCATCACTGATTTTGACGTTATGGAACTGCTCGTAGTGTTTGCGGAGTCCTTTCAAGATGGCCAGGGTCTCGGCAGGTGTAGATTCCGGAACTTGAATCGGTTGCAAACGTCGCTCAAGGGCCGCATCTTTCTCAATATGCTTGGTATATTCGGTGGTAGTGGTGGCACCGATTAATTGGATCTTGCCTCGGGCTAAGGCCGGCTTCAGAATATTGCCGGCATCCATGGCGCCTTCAGCTGCCCCAGCCCCGACAATTAAGTGAAGCTCATCAATAAAAACGATAGTTTTCTTATCGTTTTCCAGCTCGCTCATGACTTTTTTCAGACGCTCTTCAAATTCGCCGCGATACTTTGTACCAGCAATCATACCGGCGAGATCCAACATAATAATCTTTTTATCTAGTAAGCTATCAGGTACATCTTCATTGATAATTCGCTGAGCCAAACCTTCAACAATGGCGGTCTTGCCAACACCTGGCTCGCCAATCAGCACTGGATTGTTCTTGGTACGGCGATTTAAGATAGTAATTACTCGGCGAATTTGCGGCTCGCGGCCAACTACAGGATCAAGTTGCCCGCTTTTGGCCATAGCTGTTAAATCATTGCCAAAAAAGTCCAGAGCGGTTTTACGCGGCTTTTTGGCACCACGGCGTCGTTGCCCTTCAGTGACTCCATCACCTTCAAACTGTTGACGGTTCAGGAAGCCTTCTAATTCATTCACCAGAACGTCGATGTCAACATTCATATCCCGCAGTAAGACCGTTGCCCGAGCGTTCTTTTGGGTTAAGATACTGTATAAAATGTGCTCTGTTCCACAATATTCCTGAGTAAAGTCCTGGGCAATGTCATACGCCATTTTCAATGTTAATTTTGCCGTTTCGCTCAAGCCCTTGGCGCCCATATTGATAACAAGGGTTTTGGGCGTTAAATTGAGTGCCAAACGAGCTCGATCAAGGGTAACACCAGCGTGTTCTAAAATCTTAGCGCCCATGCTTGATTCTTGGGCCAAAACCCCAAGTAGCAAATGCTCGGTACCGACATATGCACTGCCAAAACTTTGGGCAATAGCCCCAGCATGACCCAGACTCTGCTTGGCGTTGTCTGTTAAATGATTGATAAAATCTTGGTAGTCAGAACTGCTTGGTTGCATGTAGATATTATCCCACTTTTAACGTGATTACGTTAATATAATCACACCTTTCTATAATACCAATTAGCACTCAGCAGTCAAGAGTGCTAATTATGCTCCCTCTACTAGGTCAGTCGTAGGCAACTGTTCCGGGCCAAGTACCCCGGCTTCACGGAGGATAAACAAAGGGCATGATTGACCATCTTGTTGCGCTGGACAGTCAGTTTCTATCTTGCCCAACAAAGCAGTCAACCGCAGTTCAAGATGACCTATATCACCAGCAATGGTGCGAGCAAGAGGTGATTGATATCGTTCTTTGAGTTTAGGGGGCCACTCGCCCATACTGTCTAGCTCAGCCTGTTCGGCACGTGAGGTAGAAAGTTGCGCACATACGGTGTTGATACGCTCACATAAGCTCTCAGCCATGATTATTTCCTTATCTGCCACCCATGTACTTCAAATCATAGTTTGACACGACCAGAAAGACAAGACAAGTGCCTTACTTTATCGGTTGATTGTCCTCGGTTTGTTTATTGTCGGTGCCGTGTTCTTCAATGGCTTCTAGTAATGAGCTCTCTAGCTGTTCTTTCTTTTTCAGTTTGGGAGCGCCATTTGACTTGACCGGTTGCTCAACTGGCTCTGTATCTGTCGAAGCTTCAGCAGCAATGTCGATGTCATAGCCGGTTAATTTACTGGCCAAACGAACATTTTGTCCGCTTTTGCCAATGGCAATACTAAGCTGATCTTCCGGAACTAACACCCGGGCTTTGTTGTTTTTCTTGTCGAGTTCTACTTTGGTAACCTTGGTTGGACTGAGGGCATTGGTGATATATTCGATTGGGTCTTCGGCCCAAACTACAATATCAATCTTTTCCTGCTCACCCACTTCACTCATCACGGCATTAACCCGGGTACCATGACCACCGACAAACGTTCCCACTGGATCAACACCAGGTACAGTGCTAAACACGGCAATTTTACTACGTACGCCTGCCTCGCGGGCAATGCCTTTAATTTCCACTGCCCCGGCTTCCATTTCCGGTACTTCACCGCGGAATAACCATTCAATGAAATCGGTGTTACCGCGCGATACCACTAACTGTGGGCCGCGGAATCCACGCTCCACATCTTTTAAAAACACCTTAAGACGTTGGCCTGGATAATATCGTTCCGCTTGAATTTGTTCGCTCATCGGCATAATACCCTGGGCTTTGCCAAGATCAACCCGAATCAAACGACCTTCTACCCTAGCCACTACAGCATTGATAACGGTTCCAATTTTATCTTCGTACTCGGCCATGATAATTTCACGTTCTGCCTCTCGGAGTCGTTGCAAAATAACCTGCTTGGCGGTCTGAGCGGCAACCCGACCAAAGTTCTCGATTTTTTCCTGGACTTCAATGGTTTCACCGACTTTGGCATTCTTTTTCATAGTCTGAGCCTTGGCCAGACTAATCTCGAAATGATCGTCGCCGACTTCAGTCACCACTTCTTTGCTGACATAGGCGGTGACATCACCGGTGTTCAGATTCATACTAACCCGAACTTCTTGTTCTCGGTCACCATAATCCCGCCGGTAGGCGGCGGCCAGGGCCTGTTCGACAACTTCCTG
>CAYMBM010000115.1:0-2938 GCA_964388705.1 uncultured Candidatus Saccharibacteria bacterium | reverse complement strand
GACCGTTGTTGGACCTCCGCCCACTAAACCGTTCACGCCTGGTCAAGTTCTTGGCGAGAGTATCTTGGTCAACACTGGAACTGCTTGGCAACCAGCCCAATTCATCCTGCCAGTTGCCATGATACTTGGCACTATCTACCTAAGTTTTGCATCGAAACGTTACGCTACTAAGAAAGGAGCAAACCGATGAAACGACTTGTTCTAGCCCTTACCAGCTTGCTGTCGCTGGCAATGCTGGCCTTTGCTCCAGCCGCTGCCGCCAATCCAGCAAACTGGACCGCACTATTGTCCTCACCTTACTCTGGATCAGTGGCTAATAGTCGCAGCTTTAACCTGGTTGTCAGCGTGTCCTCAACTCAAGCCTCAGATGTCATGACCGCCAAAGTCTACCAGGGCGCTACTCTACTCGGAACTTTTAGTGACGATGCCAGCACCAGCGGTGGGTCATGGAACCAACCAGTTAGTGTGGCCAGTGATGGGACTTACAACTTTAAGGCTGTTGTTTCCAACAGCAACGGCGACCCTGACAAGACCGTGCAAACGACGGTAACTGTTGATGCTACTGCCCCCAGTGCACCCAGCTACTTAGGAAAAACTCGCAGTGGTAACAGCTACACCGTTAAGTTCACCGCCCCAAGCACCAGTGATGTGACTCAAGTCCGAGTATTTGCCAGCACTAGCACTAACTTCACTGCCAATGGCAGCACGCAGGTTGGCGTGGTTAACGTCAGTCCTAACCAAACTGTTAGCTTTGTCTATAACGCACTCGATGGTAACGAACGATTCTTTGCCGTGCAAGCCTTTGATGCCGCCGGCAACGGCTCCGCTTTGACAGGTGACGCTGTTGTTACAGCTGGATCGGTTATTACTGTTAGTTCTGCAACAACCGGTTCGCACAGTTCAACTAGTTCTTCTGGATCGTCCTCAACTTCTGGTTCCTCGCCTACTACAGCTGGGCAGGTTGCTGGTACAGATAGCAATGGTACAAATTCGGGCAGTCAAGATAAAGCGTCAACAACAACTGGTAGCGACACTGGTACCACCAAAAAGCGCACCAGTTGGGCAGCCGTTGGCTACACCTTGGTAGCTCTAGCAGTCCTCTACGCCGGCTATCGTTGGTTTATGGACCAAGCCGAAAAAGAATAGAATCCTAGGCAACTTTCGCTGGCTTTACATGGTCACGAATAAAAATAAAGGACAGTACACCGGCTACAGCGGCCATGACGGCACAGAGTGTAACAGTAAATCTAAAGGCATTCTCAGCTCCAAAGATGCCAAGTAGCGCAATGACTATCAAACCAGCCACTCGAGATACAGCGTTATTAATACCAGAGGCAATACCAGAATGCGACTCATCGACCGACGTCATAACCGTGGTTGTTAACGGAGCCACCGTCAGTGCCAAGCCAAGGCCAAACAGTCCAACTCCCGGTAACACTCCTAGCAGATAACTTGAACCCGGGGCCAGTGGATACAATATAGCCATCCCGACCGCAGCAATCAGTGGTCCAATTGTCATAAAGAATCGAGCGCCCACTTTACCAACCAAACTACCAACTCGCCCCGATAGTAGCAGTAAGCAGGCAATCACAGGCAATAAACTAGCGCCAGCCTTAATTGCCGAATAATTTAAGTTGGTTTGCAAAAAGATAACCAGTGCAAAGAAAAATCCCCCGAGCGCACCGTACATGGCAAAGGTGGTGAAGTTAGCTCCACTAAAGTTTCGTGACTTAAATAGGGCCAAGTTCACCATTGGGTCTTTTCGGCGTCTTTCAACCACAACAAACAGTACCGCTGCAACCACGCCAGTCATAAGAATGGTAATAATGCCCTTGCCCCAATCTTTGGTTGGTCCCTCAATCAACCCGTACGTGATAGCCCCTAAAGCCAAGACAGCCAGTGCAGCACCAACCACATCAATTTTGCGTGGACGATCGTCTTTGGTTTCTTCAATGCCTGGCTTGGCAAACAGTAAACAGACGATAATGAGGGGAATATTGATAAAGAATATCCAGCGCCAAGAGGTAGCATCAACAATGTAACCACCTACCACCGGCCCGACTGCGGCAGCCACCGCTGACCAAGCTGTCCAACGACCAATGGCCTGCCCTCTCATGTCTTTGGGAAAATTAGTATTAATAATAGCTAGCGCTCCCGGTACTAGCAAAGCTCCGAAGACCCCCTGCAGTACTCGTACGCCAATCAAAACGCCGGTCGTTGGTGACAAGCCACAGAACAACGAGGCCACCCCAAAGCCCATCAAACCAATCATATATGTCCGTTTGCGACCAAATACGTCACCCAATGACCCACCAAGTAAAATCAACGCGGATAGTGATAATAAATAGCCATCAACAATCCACTGAAGATCGCTAAAACTAGCATGTAAATCCTTGGCAATGTGTGGCAGTGCCAGGTTGACTACTGCCCCGTCCAAGAACACTACACCACTACCAATAATGGTAGCCAAAAGAGCAAACTGTTGCTTCCTCGTCATTAACTTTAGTGTAGCATCATTTTTCAAGCACAATGCAATTTTACATGTTGTTTACTGGTGTTAGTTGGGCAAATTTGGCGCGGGTCGTCCTTTGCGATAAGCGTCGGGGTGAAGGCAGTAATAATCAGTTGTCCGTGAATCAAGATCAAATCTATCACAATCAAATTTCTGACGTATCTCAGCATCAGTAAGATTATTTACCACTCGGTTATGCCAAAGGTAAAAGCCACCGGCACCCCCAAGTAACAAAAAAGTTCCAGCTAATAACAAAAGCCTATTACGTTTCATTACATCAAATATAACATGGGGCGAACGACGGGGATTGAACCCGCGACATCCAGGACCACAACCTAGCGCTCTACCAACTGAGCTACGTCCGCCACAACAGGGGTGATTATAGCCTAGAACAGATATATTTACAAACCTCATCCCTCGGTAAAA
>CAYMBM010000114.1:0-2945 GCA_964388705.1 uncultured Candidatus Saccharibacteria bacterium | reverse complement strand
CTCCTGATAAGTTAGCAAGGCGCCAACAGCCATAGTTGAGCCAAGCAGTAAAAACGAGGCATTCATCCAGCCGTGAAGTGGTGAACAAACAAACCGACCAGCATACATGCCACAGACCGTATTACCCAGATCACTAATAGTGTTATGGGTTAGACTGTAAGGCACACTCCAGGCTTTCGCCACGACTATCTGGATGATGTAGTACTGAACGCTCAAAATCCAGATGGCCGGCCCAAAAAACGGATATTTGTCGGTAAAAATCTTCACCATTTTAGTGGGCTGCATAGGTAATTCCTTAAGGCTTATCTTTTCTGAGTATTAGGTAGGTGTTTACCGCTAGCAAAATAGTCAGACTAATGTATGAAACTAATTGCAGCGGCGTCGCCTTAAAGCCCTCATCAATGCCGTTACTTAGCAGCCACAAAACAAACACAATGTTACCGGCTACCGTAAGTTGGCTCAACAGCTGCAGGTTTCGTTTCATATAGTTAATGTAGCACAGTCAGCTGTTGTTATCTTACATCGGCTTTCCAAGGACAAGAATCAACAAAGCCAGGTGACATTAGTTGCAAATTATATAAAAATGTGGTAAAATCATACTATGTCCATGGAAAACCCCACAAATTGGGAATTATTAGGCGACAGGGGTGTGGAGATGCGGTCTAGTATTAATGGAAGGTCAGTCGATGCTGATCATTTAGACCTAGAGGTAGCACTTAGAATCGCCCATGCCCTCACGCTCAAACTTGATGAGACAGAAAGACGAAATATCTATGCTGAGCGGAGCTTTCCTTTTGAAGATGTAGTTAGCAAAGCCCGGCAACAAATTAAAGAAGGTAAGCACCTAATCTTTGATGAGACCCGCCCAGCTGATGCTAACTGTGCGGTACGAGTAGAAATCTGGAGACCAGGCGAGTATTTTCTGTTGGCAGACGTTCGTAACGACTACGTAGACCGGCCAGAGCTTGATAGACCCATGAGATTACAGCATGCTTTTACCGAGGTTATTGAGTCGTTAGATTTGCCGCCAGAATTATAAAAGATCGATAACTAACTTTTTCGACGCCAGTGCTGAAATGTATAGGTTATACCGTTTTCAGTAACTGGTTCACTTTCTTGGATGAGTTCAAACTTGTCTTTGAACTGAGGGAAAAACTTGTTGCAATGAAAATCGGCTTGCAACTGAGTGAGGTAGAGCTCTTCGACCAGATCAAGGGTCTGGGCAAATAGCCCCGGGCCACCGATTACCCAAATATCTTCAGTAAAATCTTGCAAGAATTTGCGAGCATCTAAAATCAATTCAAAGCCCGGCCGCACATCAACTTTTTCAATGTTAGCCACAACGTTTCGTCTATTAGGCAGTGGCTCTTTGAATTCAACGTAAGTACCATAGCCCATCAATACCGTGCTGCCGGAAGTCTTTTCGCGAAACTGGGCAACATCTGACGGGATCTTACCCTGCCAAGGAATACCATGGTCGTTAGCCATGCCGAGTCTTTGGTCAACTGCTATAATTGCGCGAATCACTTTTTTAGGATAAGCGGACGAATGTGATTTAGCAAATAAAACGAGCCCGTTACCAGTAGCAAGTGTTCTGGACGCTTTAGCAAGTCCTGGAAGGCCTCGACCGGATCAGTGATAATTTCTGCCTCTTGATAACCCAGCCGGTGGCAAAGCTCCAAAATTTTACGAGGATTGATAGGCGAGCGTACCTCATCCTGTCCGAGGTTGAAAGTAGTAATTATGACGTGATTACTCGCTGCAGTTAGCAGCTTTAAACTGGCTTCCAGGCCAACATTTTTATTATGACCAAAACTAATGACTGTGGAAATTGGCTGCCCAGGATATTTATGCTTCAAGCTTTCTAGTAGCGTCATAATTTTTTGCTCGTTATGAGAGCCGTCAATAATAACGGTCTTGTCACCAACTTCTATTGCTTCCATTCTAGCTGGCACCAAAGTTTGGACAGTTGTGGCCAGTGCCGCTGGCGATAACGATTGGCCGTTGGTACCCAGGATATATTCACTAACTTTGTTGGCCAGATACCAATTACGCCGCTGAAATAACGGTAAGTCTGACGGCGTGCTTCTGGCTGACGGCGTAATCTCGTGCAGCTCGGCTTGATTTTTAGCAGCCACATTACGAATAACTGCCATCACTTTATCGGACTGCACATAACTAAACACTTTATTGTGGGGATGAATGATGCCAGCTTTTTGAGCGGCTATTTTGTCGACTGTCTGGCCTAGTACATCCATGTGGTCCAGCCCGATATCGGTAATAACACAAATTTTGTCTGGCCGTTTAGCAACGTTGGTGCCATCCAATAACCCACCCAAGCCAACCTCTATCACTTCATAGTCAACGCTACGCTTGTAAAATAACCAGTACACAAACGCGATCAGGACTTCAAAATACGTTGGTTCATCGTCAAATTGTTCGATTAGTTTAAGAAAACGAGTGAATTCTTTTGTAAACGCAGCTTCTTCCAAAGGCCGTCCGTTAATTTGTACTCGTTCATTAATTCCATCTACGTGCGGCGAGACTGTCAAGCCAACCTTGTAGCCACCAGCGTGGAGCATGGCAGCAATGTAATAGGCCGTAGAAGTCTTGCCTGACGTGCCAGCAATATGGACAACCCGTAGTTTGTCTTGGGGATTACCAAGATATTTCATGAGGGCCTGCATACGATCTAGGCTGTAGCGATGGCCTAGCGGAACATGTGGCACATAACGCTTCAGTACTTCATTAACATCGTTAAAGGTGGTGATCTGTCGCATGTGCGCCATTGTACGCTAGGCGGCCACTATCTTAAAGCCCAAGCCAGGACCGAAGGGTAGCTAGCTCACTGGGCGTTGGCCAAGCGTTGAATTTGCAGCCCTGCAAGTCAATGGATTGCTGCTGCATAACTGGGGCCAGCTGACCCGCACCCGGGCACCTCCTAT
>CAYMBM010000113.1:0-3016 GCA_964388705.1 uncultured Candidatus Saccharibacteria bacterium | reverse complement strand
GGGGTCAGGAATTTTGTTAAGGGCTCCGTGTAGGGCATTGGCAACCTCCGCCACCACCATACTTGATTCAAGGTGTCGGGTGGTGGGAACCAGCTTGGCCAATTCATTGGCAAACGTTGTTTTCCCGTGGCCGATAGGCCCGGACATACCTATAAGTAACATGAGCTTATTGTAGCAGTTTCGTTATTACAGTTCGCTTGTCTGAACCGGAACTGAAGGCCCCATGGTGGTGGTTACAAAGACCGATTTAACATAGATACCTTTGAGGCTGGCGGGCTTAGCGGCCTTAATGCTACTGAGGACGGCTTGGGCATTCTTGGTTAGCTTGTCGGCGTCAAAACTAACTTTGCCAACCGCTACATGAATAATGCCTGTAGGGTCAACGCGGTATTCAACCCGACCAGCCTTGGCCTCAGTTACCGCCTTGGCAACGTTAGTAGTTACGGTACCACTTTTAGGATTTGGCATTAAACCTTTAGGACCAAGCAAACGAGCATATTTGCCAAGTTTTGGCATCATAGCTGGCGTCGCTATTAGGGTATCAAAGGCTACTTCGCCTTTGTCTAATTGTTGCAGAAACTCATCACCCAGGGCTATATCGGCGCCAGCTTTTTTAGCCTTGGCAACATCATCGACATCAGCATAAACGGCAACCCTGCTCGTTTTGCCAGTTCCAGCCGGTAATACCACTGTTTGGCGGATATTTTGATCAGCTTGTTTGGGATCAACGCCAAGATTAATGTGCAATTCAACTGTGGCATCAAATTTAATAGTCGAAGTTTTGATGGCCAACGCTAGGGCATCAGATAGGCTGTATTGCTTGTCTCTTTCAATTAGTTCAGCAGCCTTACGATAGGCTTTACTGCGTCGCACGGATCTTGATCGAACGGGGGCGGTAGTTGACTTAGCTGGTTTCTCGGCTGGTTTATCCTCCCTTGCCTCAGCTTTTCTTTCTTCTTTGGCTTGCTTGGCTTCGGCTTCAGCCAATGCCTTGGCACTACGTCGACCGGCTTTGGCTATAGGCTTATCTTCACTTGCGGACGAGATTAAATTGTCGTCCTTTTCCTCAGTAGTGTCTATATTAAGAGTTGGTTGTTGAGTTTTTTTTGCGGGTGCAACTCGGGGAGCCACTTTAGTTTTAGTTGCTTTTGGAGTAGCCGCATTGCGTTTAACAGCCGCTTTCTTTACTGGTTTTTTGGCTTCTGCCATAGTTTCTCCTTCGTGGTGCTGACGAGTTATTCACTCTCCCACAAATTAGTTAGTTATTATCGTCCGTCGCCCAGTCCATCAGGCATAATGCCATGATCAATCAATAGCTGGTTAGCTCCTTCGAGGTCACCCCCTGATCTCATTTCCCACGCTGATGCAACAATTCTGTCGTAATCATCAACATAATGAGGACGGGTGACCTCTGACGCCGTAGCTCCCTGGGGAGTGGTGGGCTCCAATTCGCCAATATTTTCTCCGTCTGGCATTGGCTAGGTCTCAATCTCCACGCCCATACTGCGAGCAGTACCGGCGACCATTTTCTTAACTGCGGGGATATCGTCGGTGTTCATGTCGATGGCTTTGGTTTCGGCAATTTCAGTAAGACCGGCGTCCGATAACTTTTTACCTATTTTTTCACTATTGGGTTTGCCAGATCCCTTTTGGATACCTAATTTGGCGCGAATTAAATCATCGGCGGGTTCGCCAACCACCCTGAAATCCATGGTTCGATCCTCGTAAATTGCAATGTGAACCGTCACATTTTTACCTTGCAGATCTTTAGTGCGCTCGTTAAATGGATTGATAAAATCCATCATGTTGACACCGTACTGACCCAGGGTACTTCCAACGGGGGGTGCGGCACTGGCTTGGCCGCCACGAATCTTCATCTTTAAATTAGCTGTAACTTTTTTTGCCATAAAAAAACTCCTACGGAGTACTTAACAGAGGAGATTATACCTAACTTTGATCGGTTTGTCTATCTTGAAGTACAAAACACGTCTCTACTCCAATAAGGGCTGTTACCCCTGCTCCTTCCAAAATTGGTGAGCCCACTAGTCTACCTATTAATGTTGCGGTCAGCCCACCCACGATTAGCGCCGCCTCCACTTGTAGCCAAGGCATTTCTTGTGAGTCTGGAATTTGTTCAGGTGTTGTCATGATCCAAAATATATTATGAGAAGTTGCTATTGGGACTCAAGCGCAGCCTCAGTTGGTGTGCTCGACACCAGTTCTAGCCCGGAAGGTCGATCGAGAATACCATAAGTGAGGGCTTCCATGCGGTCAAGTTGAAGATGACGCTGATGCCTAAGGTCGAAGTAATCCCACGCTAATTTGGCTGTTCCTGCTATTCCAATTGCTCCCACGCTTTCAAAAACACGAGAAGCAACTCTTGGAAAAACATTACCTTTTGCACTCACGACATCCAACCAAACGCCATAATATTCAACCCCGCCAGTTAGGACTGCTGCGGCTACTGTTTTAAACCCCTCTTGCCGAACATCATGTCGCTTAATAAGTCCAGCCACGCGTTCTGACATAAAGACCTCCTAATCTTAGGCTGATTTATACTCTTTTAACCTGTAAACTGTCAAGTTCTACCGGAGTTTCGCGGCCAAACATGTTGACCAGTACTTTGAGCTTGCCCTTTTGAGGATCAATTTCGTTAATGCTACCATCAAAGCCTTTGAATGGTCCGTCAATAATGTTAACTACTTCACCGATGTTAAAGTCAATCTTGTGTTTGGGCTCTGCTCGGCCCATACGCTTCATGATCTTCTCCATCTCTTCAGCCTCAATCGGCGTTGGTTCTGACCCACTGCCCACAAAGCCAGTAACTGACGGTGTGTTGCGGACAATGTACCAAGCATCTTCGCTCATTTTCATTTCTACCAACACATAACCCTGGAAAATGCGCTTTTCCACCACCTTGCGCTTGCCATTTTTGACTTCGATCATTTTCTCTTTGGGTACTAGCACCTGAAAAATCTTGTCCTTCATGTCCAGACTGTCGGCCCGTTGGCGAATA
>CAYMBM010000112.1:0-3031 GCA_964388705.1 uncultured Candidatus Saccharibacteria bacterium | reverse complement strand
CCATTGGCGGTAATACTAACGAGTAGTAAAAAGCCAAGAAAATAATGTCGTTTCAGGCCTACATAGACAACATCAAAGCAAAAACTGGTAAAACTCCTGAACAGCTAAAAGCCGCAGCTGAGAAAGCCGGTGTTTACAGACCGGACATGAAAGCTGGCGATCTTGTAAAGTTCTTGAAAGACAAGTTTGACCTTGGGTACGGACACTCTATGGCCATCTGGCTGGTTTTCAAGAATGAGGGTTGGGTTGCCGACCCTAAGAAAAAATAGCCAACCAAACCGCAAAATAAGCATAAACACTAGCTATTTTTAGAATAATATGTTATGATAGTTTTATGATTATACCTGACGGCCAGCTTTATCAAAGCATTTTTGAAACCACTCAACAGTACGTTGACTTAGAATATAACTCTGTAGAAAGGCGTCTTGGCAGTACAGCAATGTTACGGGCTTTAGATGAGCATGAGCGCTGGGTTGAAAGTCTTTCTGACCCAAATGACAATATGAGTGACGAAGCTATAGATGAGGAAATTGATAAATATGCGAACTCTAACCCCACTGCTGCACGAGTTGAAGAAGCCCAAAATGACTTTTCATCAAAAGCCAGAGAACAGTTCGACGCCGTGGATGGATATTCTTTATCCAGGGTAGGACAAGGCTATTTTAGATTATTACAAGATTCATCAACTGCAAATGAAGGTGTAATACACTTAAGAGTCGACCTAAATAATAATGATGAGGTTTCTATCACTAAAGTCGTTCGAAGAATAGGTAGCAAACTTCAACCGAAAGATGATCTTGAAGTTACTGACAAAGATATAGAAGTTATCAAGGCTGCCACAGAGCGTCTCGCTAAAGTCAACCAACAACTAGCAGAAGCCGCTTAGATCATTGCTATTTTTTAGCAAAGAAGGTTAATTTGTAGCCATCAGGGTCGCGAACTTGCAGTTCTCTTATGCCACCACCGACGTCTTTAGGTTCCCCGTCTGGCTTGATGCCTTTTGACTCAAGTCGTTGAACCAAGTCGTCAATACTATCGACCTTGATGTATACAAATTCACCACTGTCATTATTGGTTGGGTTTTTTGCCTCGCGAAACTCAATCGAAAACCAATTGAGATAGGTAACAACCCGGCCTTTACCCTTGTCAAACTGGAATCCAATGGCCTCATAAAACTCTTGGGTTTTAGCTAAATCATTGACGTAATAAAGAAGACTAGAAACACTAATTAACTTCATGTTACTATTTTACACCCAATTTCATAGTAGCATTTACAACAAATTAGCCGTTTACCGGGTCAAGAATGTAACAACCCGGCTCAGCACTATGAGCGTCATCGTAGAGATTAGGCATGTTAACATAGCTCATCCAAGCTTTGTGAACATCCAAAATCTTCTTTTGGATGTCACTTTTGATACCCGGGTCTAGGTAATGAAACGGGCAGATGTGTTGCGCCTGCGTACTACTGGAATGCAAAATGCCTATTTCGACGATGCCAAAGCCCGGATGATACTGTGAGTCGTGCGAGCTAACTTCGCCAATCACCTGCCCGCCCGTGACACGATCACCCTTTTTAACTATTGGTTTGTCGACGTGCTCGGTTTCGTAGATATATTTACTACCTTCGTGGCTAGATACCCAAACGGTGTAGTCACTGCTATATAGGCTTTGGACGTTCACGACAACTCCATCCACAAGTGAATGCACCTTGGTGCCGAGCGGCAAAATAAAAGTAGGTTGAGGGTTACGCTTGGTTGAATCGTTAGGCGAACGCGCATCTTGAATGCCAAAATCCGCAAAAATCATATGGGTCATCCCTAGGTCGTGATCTTCGTGGGTAAAAACCATGTCACCAGCGTGGTTGGTCGCCGGATTATAATAATCCAAATTAAAGCCAATGCTTTTGAGCACAAGTGGCTCGTCGCTAGTTGAGGAATTATTGGCTGTCTGTCCAGTGCTGGAACTTTTGTGGTGATTTTTTCGATAAATGGTCGTAGCTATGGCTCCAATTGCCAACAGCACAAGCAAGATAATAATCAGCTCAAAATGAGCAAAACCTTTTTGATATCTATTGCGCATATGATTAAGTATACGCCCCCAAATAACTTCTTACTTATTCAAAGTGCAGTGGTTCGCTGCGGAGTAGTTCAAAACCTTTTAGTATAGTTAAGTACTCTGGGTCATCATCGTAGTCATAGCTGATGTTTTCTACTGCGACTAGGTCTTTTCGGCGAGCCTTAACCTCAGCTTCACTGAGCCATTCGTAGCCAGAATGGTCCTCTGGCTTAACTTCTATATTTTCAATGGGACCAATGAAACGGGCAAAGTAAACAACCTCTATTGTGTGCGAACCTTTGACGTGGTTTTCGTAGGTAAAAGCCGCAAAAGGATCACCAATGGCCACCTCACGACCAAGTTCTTCATCAATTTCCCGCTCTAAGCCTTTTACCAACAGTTCACCAAAGTCTATGTGCCCGCCGGGCAGTTCTAACAGACCCGGCAGAAACTTCTTAGTATCGGCTCGCTTGGGTAAGAAAACTTTGGTCACGCCATCAAAATCGTGATGAATAAATGCACAAGCCGTTATAACTTGTTGCCCGTGCGCCGGCGTCTCACTATCGTGTGATATTTTTGTCATCAAACAAAGTATACTTTATATCCTTGTTTTCGCTCGTAAGATCAAATAGTATAATTAGTTTGTAAAAGGGAGGTCTAGTTATGAGTAAAAATCCAGTAGTGCACTTTGAAATGCCATACAAAGATGCCAAAAGAGTTAGTGAATTTTATAAAAAGGCCTTTGGCTGGGGTATGAATGATGCCGGTCCAGATATGGGCGGCTACGTGGTAGCAGTAACGGCCGAAACTGGTGAGGACCGTATGGTCAAAACACCGGGTACGATTAACGGCGGCTTTTATCCGCTAAAAACAGCCCCTAGTTCTAACGAACCCTCGGTTGTTATATCAGTGTCCGATCTCAAAGAAGCTATAAAAAATGTTGAGGACGCCGGCGGTAAGTTGCTCGGCAAACCTC
>CAYMBM010000111.1:0-3055 GCA_964388705.1 uncultured Candidatus Saccharibacteria bacterium | reverse complement strand
ATCTTATTGATACAATGGTTAGAGATGATAGTGGCTGATATTTACAGACCTGAACAATGGCATGATTTTTTCATCATGGTTGGCGGCGGAACCGCAGCTTTGACGGGTTTGGTATTTGTGGCAATGTCGCTTAACCTCAAAATCATTGTTCAAGACGCTACCCACAGATTCCGAGCCATCGGTACACTCACCGGATTTACGGCTGTTTTTGTTATCTGCGCCTTAGCTCTCATGGCCGGTCAAAACCACCAAGCCGTCGGATCTGAATGGTTAATTGTTGCAAGTTTAGCGGCGACCGTTTATGTAAATGGTTACGTCCAGGCCTTAAGAAACCGTGGTAGTTATGTTGGCCTCAGTCTTTTAAGATTGGCTACAGGCACATCTTGTTACATAGCCGAAATTGTAGGAACTATCTTACTCATATTGGGTCACATTTCGGGACTATATATAGCTTCAGTGGCTATGGTAATCTACATTCCCTTCATGATTTCAGGAGCTTGGTTATTGCTTGTTGGTGTTCATGACAATAAGAGATCAAGCTAGACTAGAAAACTAACTTCCGGCTTCCGACTCCATTTTATCCAGACGAGTATAGTAATCAGGGATTTCTTTCAGATGCGCCCAGGCAATTTTCCCGGTTATTATAAGGTCATCGTTGGTGACGTTAGTTTCGCTGTCATGTGCCCCGTGTTCTAGTTCAACAGCAAGTCCCATCCGGAACTGCTCGACGTCAAATTTATTCCAGTCTATACCAAGTTTGTCTCCGATTGACCTAGCTTCTTCAACTGTAAATTGTTTTCCCATAGTTATATCATAGCAAATACTTAGGCAGGAGGAGTTGAACCTTCTTGCATAATCGAGTCGGCGGAAAAGACACCGTAGATATTTCGCTAATTGTTAAAATGATTATGTGTGGGCACATAATATTTTTGGTTTTTTGGTAGTTTCCTTACCTTTTTTACTTGTACCAATGTTAATAGCCATGACGGATTTTTTAACACTGATCAGAGTCAAATTCAAAAAAGAAAAAACGGGCGTAAACTTTAAAAAGATATATCCGAGCTACAGCATTCTTATACCGATTTTTGGAGACATGAAGTATTTAAAAAACGTGGACTATTTAAAAACATATGGAAATAAAGTTTTTCTTTGTACAACCACAAGAGAATCAAAAAAATTTAATATTGAAATCGAAACAATTGCTAAGCAAAATGGATTTAACGTATTCCGCTCAGAAGTAGCACTTACTTCTTCAAAAGCTAAACCAAACCCCTGGAAATTATTCCAAAAAACGCTGCATGGAAAAACTGGCGGGAAAGAAATTGTATCGGATTTAGCGCGAGATGAAATTATTCGAGACAGCTTTAAAGTAGTTGATGGTGAAATATGTATTCTCTTAGATGGCGATACCACATCTAGACAAAACTTAGATATTCTAGTTGGTGTTTTCTCTAATAAGAAATACGACATAGCATCGGTTAGAGTTTTGGCTTCAAAAGAAAATACACTTGCAGAGAAACTTCAGTCAATTGAGTACAGACTTGCTATGGATGCTAGAAGGATTTATCCATGGCTAACATCAGGGGCAAGTATGGTAGCTAAAACCAGTGTAATTCAAACTGTTATGCAGCATCATTCATTATTTTTTTCTGGGGGTGATATTGAAATTGGTAAATTATCGCGTTTGCTAGGTTATAAGGTTGGCCATTTGCCATTCATTTTTTACACTGATGTCCCAGAAACTTTTAAAGCATGGGTTAAACAGCGAAGGGCGTGGTTTGGGGGTGGTTTTAGGCACGCAATTGTAAACTTTTATTCTTTTACTTGGCGACACCCTTTGTTTTATTTGTATACAACTTTTATTGTTTATGGACTAACTCCTGTTCGTTGGTACGAAGCAATTGAACATCCAGAAATAATACCATTAGTAATTACTGTTTATTGGATAATTCTGTTCGTGTTTCACTGGAAATATTGGAAATGGTATTATTTTATATTTCCAATTTATGCATTATTCCAGGTGATGATTATCCTACCAATGGGGGTATATACATATTTAAAAATGGCATATACTGCTAAAAATATCGGCTTAATATCTTTGAAAACTAGATGATTTTAAGTTTCACTTGGTAGCCCTAGTCCATTCGAACTGGAACGTTATCCGTGCGTAGGTAAGTCGTTGGAAATCACTCAGAGCTTATGAAATGCAACAATATATATAATTATTGCAACTGCAATGAGAAAAATTGAACCGAATACTATTACGTCCGTTTTCCTATTGCCAATTTTGTTTGTATTGGCTTGCTCCGGATGACCACCAGTAAGTACGTACACTATTAACCATTCAAGAGCCATTAACGGATTTCCAGTTTTCACTACAGATTGTTTTCTATTTTTGTTGCTCATAACTACATCATAGCAAACAACCAAGTAAGACTCGAACCTAAACAACAGAGATGAGTGTTGCTCTGCACCAAAAAGAGACTGGTTTTGGAACCAGACTATATCTGTAAACTTTCACTTGGTAGCCGTTGTACATTCGAATTGGAACAGTATCTTAGCAGAGTTAAGTAGATGGGCTCAGCTTAAAAGGGAAGGTCGCTCTTTGGCTTACTCTATCAGCACATTCTAAAGCTAGGTATCTAACTAGCTATTGACACAAGTTGTCTTATAACTGGCTCAAAAGCACTGGATGGTGGACATTGTGAGTACCTAACCACCACTACCCCACCTTCAGTTTCATCTATATCAAATTCATCACGCGTTGTGCCCGCTAAAGCTCCATACACTAGGTCGAGTCCCTCATTACCAGTAAAGGCAGGGTGGTGTGCGGTTAATTCAAATCTCATTTTGTGCCTACTGGCATTGCCATCGGCAGAATATCCCACATCCGTCAGCAATGTTACTGCTGAGCCCATCCGCAACAAATATTCCTTGTGCCACAAATTTTCTTGTCTCTCACTATTGCCTGGAATCCCATACCAATCGTTCTCGGCATCTGCAACAGCATTTGATTCATCACGACTTAGTAACATAGGCGCATAACCATACACCT
>CAYMBM010000110.1:0-3067 GCA_964388705.1 uncultured Candidatus Saccharibacteria bacterium | reverse complement strand
CAGGCGGCTCATAACCGCTTGGTAGATGGTTCGATTCCATCCACCCCCACCAAGCTGGATATCAGTGGTTTCAACCAGTGAAAGAAACGGTTCTTTCCAGTGGTAGGAAGCCACTTTTTCATTGTCTAAAACTAGTTTCAAGAACATTTCACGGATAATAGCGTCCTTTTGAAACTTGTCTGCTTTCTTGAAACGCGCCGCAGTCCGTTTTATGCGTAACTCAAAGTCTGCTGGGCTAAACATTGGTAATTCAGTTCTTGCTAGCGCACGCTTGTGTTTGGTGATGTCGGCTTCTAACTGCACAATGTCATTAGCTATTACATTTATTTCTTGGTTAAGCGCAGTTATAGCTTGCGGACTAGTAAGTTTGCCAAGTGCCACTGAACGGTCTGACTGCTTGCGCTTGTAGCCTGTTATCACAGCTTGCATACGCGATAGTTCTTCACGGACTTTTACTTTTTGCACGCCACTGGCGGCTTTTACTTCTTCAACATAGGTTTTGTAGGCAGAAGCGGGTAACGTGGCTATTTTGGCTTCTATGATGTCTGCAAGGCTGTTCATTACTTCTTTACCGCGTAGTGCTTTTGGCTTGCGTGGGCAATCTTTGTTTTTGCAACTGTAATACAGAAAGCGGTCGCCTAAGCGGCTTTTGGAGCGTGCAACGGTCATTGGTTTAGTGGAGTTACACACGCCACAAAACACTAAGTGCCGAAGTGGCAGGAATACTGGGTGGGCTTTACTTGCGCCACGCGTCCATCTTTTAGTCAGCTCTTGGACTTTGTAAAAAGTGTCTTCGTCAATCATTGGTGTAAAGGGTATTGGTGCTTGGCATAGGTCAATAGTCTGTCCAGCTTGGTTCAGTAAGGCGAAGTAAAAAGTATCCCTGAACACTACTGATAGGCTAGTATTACTTATTTTGCGTACAACGTGGCCTTTTTCACGCTTTACGAGCTTAGCAAAACCATTAGTGGTCAGGTACTCGGCACACTTTTCTTCTGTTTCACCATCAGCACGCATAAGCCAAGCGTTCTGCATAAGTGTAAAGTTTTTGCCATCAGTGCGGTAAATACCTTCGTCATCACGGATATAGCCATACTTAGGTGTACCGCCAGACTTACCTTCTGCAAAGTTACCCTGTACACCCCTATTTACTTTAGCCGACAAGTCATCTGAATAGTGCTTGGCAAACACGAATAACATACCTAGTAACATCTTGCCGTTAGCGTCATTACTAAACTGGTGCGACTTAAACTTTAAGTCCTTTATTGTGTTGGTATCCAGCATATGGATAATGCGTCCTGCTTCTACCATATTTCTGGCAATTCTGTCAGGGTGCCACGCTATTATGCCGTCAACACGACCTTCGCGTATATCTTTAATTAGTCCTGCAAACAATGGTCGTTTGCCAGGTATTTTGGCAGACTTGGTTTCACGAATAGTGTCTACTACATTTAAGCCAAGCTCATTAGCCATCTTTTCACAGTCAGCAACTTGGTCGTCAATAGAACGTACCTGTTTTTCAGCGTCTTCGGTAGACTTTCTGGCATAAATAACATAACGCCATTCTGGGTGGTTATCGGCTGTTGGTGTTTCTTCCACGCCCTAATTATATGGCACGCTGGTGTTTAGTCGTCATAATACAGGTCTGCTAGTACGTCATCTGGGCTACTGCCAGTTTGTATCATAGCTGGCTCAACGGGTTTAGCGACTGTATTGGTTACTTCAATTTCATCAGGTTCTAGGGCAGTCAGTGTAGTAGCAATGGCTTTTAATGCCCTGTGCGGGGTGCTGGCTTCTTCTTTGGCTTTGTCTGCTATTGCGCCCATACTTTCTAGTATTTGTAACAGCTTGTCATCTTGAGCGTTAGTTTCAGTTTGTTTTTCCCACTCGGTTTCTTCGTCTTCTGGGTGTTGTCCAAACTCGTTTCTGGCTTTACGTTCCAGCCACCATTTAGCGGCGTTAATGTTGCCATCACTAATAGCGTGTACAACGGTCTTTTTAGCTTTAATGGATACATAGGCTTTAGCTAGTTCCATTTTGTTCGCAAAGGCTTCGTCAGTGCTTCTATGGCTGTAGTATGCTGTCCTGCCAATACCAGATACAAAACAGGCTTCGGACACGCTTAAACCGTCTTTAAATGCCTGTTCTAGTAAACGAACAGTGGCTGGTGTAATAACTGTTGGACGACCTGTTGTAACTTCACTCATAACCCTTTAATTGTATAGCACTAGCGGTGTTGTGTCAGATACCTTGAGTTTTGCAAGACCTTGCAAAGAACTTATTGGTTACGGTTATCGTGTAACTTGTTATGAGTTGGCTACTTTTTTAACTCTAAATTTATACAGAAATACTGAAAGCATTATTATTAAGACACCTAGTAGACCTAGCCCGACAGATGTTTTGGTAGTCATAAAATTACTCTGTTTGACAATGTTATTTGGGTTGTTCTTGTCATATCTAACCTGAATAGTTGACGTGCCATCTGGATATTGTGTAATTTCTGATGGAAATGCGTCTACAACACTAGAGTGTATGACCTGACCAGAAGCGGTGCTGAACGTAATGTCTAGACTGCATCTTTTTGCACTTTGATAATTTGCAACTTGTATTTTTGACTTACACGAAGAATTGCTTAAATTAGTTATCTGAGCCTGAGCTTCAATTTGGTTGTTCTGTGTGAAGTGTACTGCCACAGCCAGTAAAAGCAGTACTGAGCCAGCTAGAGCCATCATTGTACAAAGAACTCTTAATTTAAATTTAGTTAATGGCGGTCGGCGGTTTTTATTAAACATTTGCATATTTTATCTTTAGCGATATCACTCAGTATACAATAAGTTGGGTTAAAACATTATCTAATTCTGTATCAATACAGCCTACTTTTTTGCTTTCAGAACATACCGAATTACACGTTTTGTTTTAATTGGCTGTTTTACTGCGTTTAATGTTAGTTTCAAACCATTTCTAGTTATAGTAAGTTCTTTGCTTTTAGGCGCATAGCCACGCAGGACAACACCACCGTCTTATTCTGTAATTGACGATTCATTGTCAGCATTGTTTGGGTCGTCTT
>CAYMBM010000109.1:0-3113 GCA_964388705.1 uncultured Candidatus Saccharibacteria bacterium | reverse complement strand
TAACTGTGAAGAATGGTGACAAAGTTGTTGCCGGACAACGTCTGACCAATGGTACGATCAACCTGCACGAGCTAATGCGCCTGCAAGGTGTTGAAGCCACCCAGCGCTACATCATGAACGAAATCCTCAAGATTTTTGCCAGCCAAGGTCAGAACATTGCTGACAAACATCTAGAAATTATCGTTCGTCAGATGTTTAGTCGGGTGCAAGTTGAAGAAGCTGGTGATAGTGAGTTTGTAACTGGTGACATTGTCAGTAAATTAGCAGTTGTTGAAACCAACGAGCAACTCGTTGCTGCTGGCAAGCAACCAGCCAAAGTAACCCAACTACTACTTGGCATCACCAAAGCCAGCCTGTCGACTGATTCATTCCTTAGTGCTGCGAGTTTCCAGGACACCACCAGGGTACTAATTGCCGCTGCCACCAGTGGCAAGGTCGACCACCTGTTTGGGCTTAAAGAAAATGTTATTCTTGGTCGTCGCATCCCAGTTGGTACTGGTAGCAAGCCGGCTATGGAAGCAGCCGAAGCAATTGCGCTTGAAGAGTAAATCTGTTACAATTTTGTTGATATTAAGCAATCTGAGCCACGTGCTGGCATTCGCGCGCCGCAGTAGGTTGCAAATCCAAGGAGTCTAAATGCCAACTATTAATCAGTTAGTGCGTAAACCCCGCCGGAAAGTGACTTCCAAAAGCAAGTCGCCGGCGTTGCACCGTGTGGTCAACAATCTCAAGACCAAACACTACGAAAAGCCAGCACCGTTTAAGCGTGGCGTTTGTGTGAAAGTTACCACTAAAACGCCTAAAAAACCTAACTCGGCACTGCGTAAAGTTGCTCGTGTTCGACTAACCAACGGTTATGAAGTCTGGGCTTATATAGGTGGTGAAGGCCATAATTTACAAGAACACGCCGTAGTCACTATCCGTGGCGGCCGTGTCAAGGACCTACCAGGTGTCCGTTATCATGTAGTTCGCGGAAGTCTTGATCTGCAAGGAGTGTCTAATCGCAAGCGCGGCCGATCTAAGTACGGCACCAAGAAGGGTACTAAGTAATGCCACGTAAGAAAACTGCCTCACTTGTTCGTGATATTCAACCGGATCGCTTGTACAACAGCGTCATGGTACAACGGCTGATTAACCGCGTTATGTTAAACGGCAAAAAACAAATAGCCGAACGTCTGGTCTATAACGGTATGCAAAAAGCTGCAGACAAACTAAAAGTAAAAAATCCCATAGAGGTCTTTGACCAAGCTATCAAGAACATTCAACCACACCTAGAAACTCGTTCCCGTCGGGTCGGTGGTGCCAACTATCAGATCCCGTTTGAAGTAAAAGGCCAACGACAGACGCACTTAACAATCATGTGGTTTGTAGAAGCAGCTCGTGCTCGTAAAGGTATGAGTATGGAAGACCGACTGGCACTTGAACTAGTCGATGCCTATAATAACGGCGGCACAGCAGTTAAAAAGCGTGAAGATGTACACAAGATGGCTGAAGCTAATCGGGCCTTTGCCCACTTTGCGAGGTTCTAATGTTGGAATCTCCACGTGCTACGACAACCGTAGAAGGTCTTTGTATCAGCTGTGACTTTGGCCCGGCAATTACTGGACGGCCAGAGGACTTTTACCCGAATAGACCTACTGACCAAGGTGTGGAAACGGTAACAAGTCCACTGTTAGGTGCGAATGACCGACAAGAGACTGAAACTGTTTCAGAACCTGCAGACTCAATAACTGACACCATTGCAAAGTCTGACCCAACTCGAAAATCTCGAGAAGAAGTAATGTTGTCACTGGCTGAACATATGGCGATTAACAGATGTGAACGAACTAAGACTGGTCGTTGTGGCGCCGTAGAGTTTTTACTCGATTCGTTAATTCCAAAGGAAACATAATGGCAGACTGGTTTGAGAGTTGTGCCAATTGCAATACACCGGAAGGATGCGAAGCAGTTTTAGCAACGGTTGTTGGGACAGAACAAACGATGAGAACCCTTTATGATAGGTTTGTGGTGGTAGATGGGCAGCCTTCGCAGGAGTTATTAAGTCAAGGTGGAAATTTGGTGTCAGATGCTGTTGAGGATGCGGCTCAAAGACTGCAACAAGCTGGCTGTGATCATAGTGGCCTTCGATTAAGGGAGATGATTGTGGACGGGAACGTTCGGCTTAGAGCAATTATCGCGGAGGGTATAGATGGCTAATAAAAAGTACGAACTCGATAAAATCCGAAACATTGGCATTATTGCTCATATTGACGCCGGTAAAACCACTACAACAGAAGGTATTCTCTACCGCACGGGCTTAAAACACAAAATTGGTGCCGTGCACGAGGGCGAAACCACGACCGACTGGATGGCGCAGGAACGCGAACGTGGTATTACCATTGTCTCGGCCGCAGTGACGTGTTACTGGAAAGACCATCAAATCAACATCATTGACACCCCCGGTCACATTGACTTCACAGTTGAAGTTGAGCGAAGTTTGCGTGTGCTAGATGGTGCTGTAGTCGTTTTTGACGGCAAAATGGGCGTGGAAAGCCAAAGTGAGACCGTTTGGCGCCAAGCTGACAAGTATGGCGTGCCGCGGATCTGCTTTATAAATAAAATCAACCAAACCGGCGGAGACTTTTATAAATCGCTAGATAGTATTCACGCTCGACTCAACAAACACGCGTTTCCGGTGCATTTGCCAATCGGCTTTGAACAAAAAATCAACGGTGTGGTTGATCTGGTTGGCATGAAGGCCTACACCTACACAGAATTCCACGACAAAGAGCTGAAAGAAACTGACATCCCAGCTGACATGATGGACCAGGTTAAAAAATACCGCAGCTTGTTAATTGAAAATGCCGTAGCCGAAGACGAAAAAATGCTAGAAAAATACTTTGAGGTCGGCGAAGACGGTTTGAGCGAAGACGACATCAAGCATGCCATCCGCTCGGCAGTACTGTCAGGTAACTTCTTTGCAGTCACTGGCGGCGATGGTCGCGGCGTCATTGTTGAAAAAGTCCTAGACCTAGTAGTTGATTTACTACCAAGCCCACTGGATCGTGGGTCAACTTGGGGTACTCAACCCAAAACTGGTGATGAAATTGAGCGTAAACCGGCGGTAAACGAAC
>CAYMBM010000108.1:0-3118 GCA_964388705.1 uncultured Candidatus Saccharibacteria bacterium | reverse complement strand
AGAAGCTGTACCAGGTCAATTAGCAGTCGATGTCTATGAAACGAAGGAAAGACTGGTTGTAAAAGCCCGGACCGCTGGGGTTAACAAGGATGATCTTGATGTCAGCATTGCTGACAATACTCTCAGCATTCGTGGAACACTGTCTGCCGGTAACGAAGAAGACGTAGAGAATTATTTTGTTCAGGAATGCTACTGGGGAGAATTCTCCAGAAGTTTGGCACTGCCAGTTCCGGTTAAGGAAGACGAGATTGAAGCCGTACTAAAAGATGGTGTTCTAACCATCAGCTTTACCAAGGTCAAGCAAGACAGCGTCAAGAAAATTCAAGTTCTGTAGAATAATCAAGCAGAATGTTAAAAGTACCGGCTGGAGCCGGTACTTTTTTGTGCAATTTAAGTGGTTTAACTAACCACCAGAGTTTACTTTTGTCAGGACAAAGCGAACGATAAACTGCGCCAGCGCCACCACAACTAGACCAATAATGGCGTAGAGTATGGTGTTTTTAGCCCCAGTAATATTGGCTGACTCACCACCAGACGTAATGTACTTGAGACCACCGACAATAATCATGATGACGGCAATCACTCCGACCACTAGTGAAAAGATGTTAATCGTAGTCGCCAGTATGCCATTAACTCTGCCCGAGGGGTCGCCAGTAGAACAGTCAGTGTTGTTCACATCAAGATTGGCCCCAGCACATAGATTCTGCTGCACATTTTGAGTGTCAACGGCGTGCACGGTAACCGGTGCTAAAACCGGAAAAGCAATTAAACTAACAATTGATAATCGCAATATAAGTTTTTTTAGTGTTTGGATCATGGGTATCCTTTCTTATGTACTGCTCTACTTATACCATAAAGACTTTAGTTATTTCAACCGCGAATCGTACCCCTTATGCTAGTCATACTAAAGCTGCCAGTACTAACGCCCTGTCCTTTTGAGAACAAACTTAACTATTATCTGGGCAAAAGCTACAATAACTAATCCGATGACAGCGTAAATAATGGTATCTTTGGCACTCGAAACAGCCGCCGACTCACCTTGGGAAGTAACGTATTTCACGCCAGCAATTATTATCATGATGACGGCAATGATACCGGCCACAAGTGATACTAGATTCAAAGCCGTAGCCAGTATGCTGCTGACTGATGTCGTACTGGTAGTATCACTACAGCCGGTTGTGGATGAACCAACAGCCACCCCGTTGCAAGCTTCGTTTTTGGCATTGTCAAACAGGGCCGCAGAGGCTGGTTGGACTGTCAGTAATATACTGCCCGCCATCACCAGGCTAATTAAGGTCATCACTATAAACGTAAGTTGTCTGCGCATAAGCACTTCCTTATATATTAAGCTTTCTTAGTAGAAAAAAGACAGCCGCTTGGGCTGTAGCTACAATAACCAAACTAATAACCGCGAACAGCACTGCCTGACGGGCTGAAGCTACCGAATTGCTATCTCCGGAGCTTGTTATCATTTTAAGTCCGGCAATAATTATTACGAATACTGCAATAACCCCAGCAATAAGTGACAGGATATTAATGACCAAGGTCAAAATGCCGTTAGGACCAAACAGTGGGTTGGTGGTGCTGTTGGTACTGTTGTCTTTACAGGCCGTGGGTAAATTGTGTTGATTGGCGGCTTGGCAGGCCGGACTCAAAAGATCAACAGCGTAAACTGGTGCAGCCCAAAGAGTCGCCCCACTGAAAAGCATGGTCACAAACAAGCTGATAGTCAGTAGTAATCTTTTCACAGTTATATTTTACCTAATGTGTAAGTTACGAGAATTTCGGCACTTAGGGTCACGACTAGACCAATGGCCGCATAGACAATAGCATTCCGGAGCTTAGATGTGGCTTGAGGATCACCCAGTGACACTTGATAGCGAATGGCCGAGACAATGATAAAAATGACTGTGACCACGGCAATAATTGCAAAGACAAACTGCAAAATGATTTTTAAAGTGTCGGACGAGGCCGCAACGTTCGGCAGTTGTGTGCAGCTGGTGGATGGTGAGCCGGAATTACAGTTAGTCAGTATGGCGGCAAACCGAAATAAATACAGCGACATCATGTTATGAAAACCTCCCGGCGATAAATGAAACAATTGTAACGGCGGTAACTGATATAACTAGCCCAATAAGGGCATTAACAATGGTGTTACGGGCAGCGGTGGTTCTATCGGGCTCGCCCTGGCTGCTAATAAATTGGATGCCGCCCCAGACGATAAAGCCAATGGCTAGCAAAGCTGACAGCCGCAGCAGGGCATCAATCACTGCAAAACCAATGAGCCAATACTGGCTAACATGGTCGATTTGAATCTCGCACCGCCCAGTGGTACTGACATAATGGTAGGGCAAATATTTATACCATTTTGGCAAGCCAAAGAAGGCTGAGGCCTTTTTATCAGCGTCACAATCGGCGGTTGTAGCCGCCGTTGCCAAATAGTACAGCCGTGTAAAAATGATATACATCATTACAAAATACCCCCGGGCACAATCCACTGCAAGAAGGCGTAAAGAAAAATAAAGGCCAAGAACGATAACGCCGCATTGAAGATTTTCTTACGAGCTTCGGCCACTTTGTTGGCATCGCCCCCAGCGGTGGTATATTGTAGTCCGCCAATGATGACCATAATTATTATGATAACTCCTACGCCAATACTTAAAAAGTTAATTAACGGAATGATGTATTTTTGGAATAAGACACAATTATTGGTATTTTGGTCGGTGCAGCTGAAGTCAGCTGTGGAATCGGCGGGTGCAGCTTGTAATTGAAAGTACCCGCTAGTGTCCCATAATGAGGCATCAGTTACCGTTACACACAAAAAGCCAAAGCCACCAGCGTCAACGGTGAAAACCTGAGGAGGATTAGCGCCAGGAACGGCGGGGCAGGCATCGAGATTTTTAATGATGCCGCCGTCCAATGAACTGACAGTATACCCCTTACCATCACCAGTAACCCTAATGCAGGCATAGGGTGTGTTGTTAGTTCGCGACAATACCACTGGCCAGTCCGGACCTTTGGAAGCGGTTTTGCAGGGCGGATTATACTCATAATTTGTTCGGTAGTCGTTGGGGCCCAGAACCGCTAGGGCCATCTTGCTGCTACCTACCAGCAATAA
>CAYMBM010000107.1:0-3195 GCA_964388705.1 uncultured Candidatus Saccharibacteria bacterium | reverse complement strand
CTTGCGGCACTAGCTCCTAAGGCTAGCGTGTCTACCAATTCCACCACATCCGCTTACCGAATCTTCATTTTAGCTGTTTGGTCTCTGTTTAACAAGCTACCGCTTGCCAGTCTTCAACAAGTTCAATATACGCTGCTGCCTTGTCATTCACATGAACCGATGTTAGCGTTTTACCAACAAGGAACCCTGTGGCGCCTGCTAGGCGGGCATCACCTGGAGTGCAAATATCATATTTTGTCCCCGTGGCATCACCGCCGTCGACATTCATGTCTTCTCGTCGTCTAATACCGCACGCCACAAGGCCAAAATCACTTATTTCATGCTCAGCAGCAACTTCTGCGGCTGCTTGCAATTGTGAATAACCACCTAAAATTCCGTCTAGCCCGTTTTCAATAGCCCATCGTGTCACCAATCGACTTTGATCTTCCGGATGTCGTCCAAAAAGCTCCCGACATTCATCGGGTGATAAGTCCGGGGGCACCGGAATAGCTAGGAGTTCGGTATAGTGCGGCTCTCGGCCTCGGTTAATGTACTCCTGAGTGATACGATTTCTTTCCAATGCAGCCTCTGCCAGGGCACGTTCACCGCTGGCACCGGAAATAGTTATCATATCCGGTAAAAACTCCTCCACCTGTGAACGAATGGCTGGCGCCATGCGATAAGGCACTCGATTTAGCTGAGCATCAAGAAAGAGACTAACACCCCAGTTACGGATAAGCCGGGCATTCAGTGGATCAGTTTGTTGTCGACGGCGACCAAATTCCGGAGGAATTCCGAGAGCCCCGACCAAACCGGCAAAGATATTCAGATACGCTCGCAAATCCATACTGTTTTGGGCATCAGTGGCAATTATCATGTCCTTCTCGGCTGGCAGTGTTGCCCTCACTTCGTCTGATATACGATGCGGCATATTGCCAATATAGTGTCAGAGCCACCATAAATACTCAAGTACTAGCACGTTAACTTACTGGAAGTAGGCCAGCTGTGCGTCACCATAAGATGACTGTTTACTAAGTGACAATGGCATTATTTCAGGCGCTGGTTGGCCTCCTGGCCAACATAAAACAAACGTTCCATGTCGTTTCAACAACTCCGCCAATTGTTTAATTGTTGCCAACTGAAGATGATCAAATGGTGGATCACAGATAATTATGTCAAACCGCACTTGGGCACTATGCTGCAGCCAACCAGCAACATTAGCTCGAATTGCCTTAACGCGTTGTTCTAAACCAAGATTTATGATATTCGCTTGAATGTAGTTGTGGGCAGCTTTGTCTATTTCAATAGCTATGACTTGTGCAGCCCCTCGGCTGGCTGCCTCAAAAGCAATTGCGCCAGTACCTGAAAACGCATCGAGCACAGTCAAGCTAGTTATATCGCCAAGGGCATTAAACAAGCCTCCGCGAATTTTGTCGCTCATCGGATGCGTCCGATTTCGCTTGGAGCTGTCAAACTGACGACCACCTAAGTTGCCAGCAATAATTCTCATGGTTTGATAAGACCAGCATCAATAAGTGCGCTGTACCAAGCTAGTGTGACAATTTGCACTAAGGCTGGTCCGAGCTTGTGACGAACTTGGTAGGCAAAGCCTGGCGTCCAACCTTTTTTGTAATAATGACTATACATATCCAGTACGGCGATCTCCTTGGCAGCGTGTTTAAAGCACTCGATAAGGCCAATCTGTCTTAATTCTTCCAGATCATGCTCGGTTGGAATGGCATCGCCAAGGCCCAGTGGCGCAATCAGAGTTGCGACACCAAGTTCGAATAAACCGTGAGTGGTCAGAAGTCCCTTGGGTCCCCACATTTTCCAGTTATTTTTAACCTTTTCTCGTCTGGTTTTGCCAGGCATAACTAGTTTTTCCTTGACCGTTTTTCGGCTATCAAGCCCTTGACCGCCGCGCAATTCCGTCAACTCTTGTTCGTATGGATAATGATGAGCGGGTGTCAAGCCATCAACTAGGGCATGGGCTAGCCAAGCCGCCTCAAAAGCGGTCCGTTCTTTGTTATCGGCTTTCAACTCTTTGACCAGCTTACTATAATGACCATTGATAAGCTCAATTAGTTGGGCATCTTCGTTGTTAAATGGGCTGTAGTAGTGCCAGGGTTCGTCTTGGGCAGGGCTTTTACGCTTGATGGCATCTGGCCCGTTTTTACCTTCAAAGTGGAGAATAGCGCGAGACGGCGGAAACAAACTATCGTCATTAATGAGCTTCGATAGATGTTTGCGGGCTACTTTATCGACTTTTTGATGCGTGCCCAGCACGCGGCCGGACAGCTTGGTTAAGGTTGTTCCTGAATACATAGTTGTTAGTTTAGGTTGGTAATCGACCTCAATAGTTTGACCCGATCACTCAATTGCTTATATTGTACCAGTTTTTCACGTTTTGTTAGGAACGTCGCAGCGGCTGATTTGGCGGCCATGATAAGTTTTGTGTCTGTGAGGGTGGCCACTCGCAAATCAAGCTGGCCATGCTGGAGGGTACCGTAAATTGCTCCGGGCCCTCGGATTTCTAAGTCCATTTCAGCCAGTTTAAAACCATCATTGGTGTTTTCGAGTGCTCGCAATCGACGGCCCGGCTCAGCTGATTCACCGAGGATCAAATAACAATAGCCTTGCTGCGAGCTGCGTCCTACCCGACCTCTTAACTGATGGAGTTGGGCCAATCCGAAGCGTTCAGCATTTTGTATCATCATAATGGTAGCGTTAGGGACATCAACGCCGACTTCAACGACCGTGGTGGCCACAAACACATCAAGTTGGTGCTCGATAAATTGACGCATGATGGCATCCTTTTGATCTGACTTCATTTTACCGTGTAGCAGTCCGACTCGCCGATGTTTAAATGTTTTCGTCGCAAATTCATGGTAGACCTGTTCGGCTGATTTGGCCGGCATGACGTCAGACTCACTAATTAACGGACAGACCACAAACATCTGCTCACCCTCCTCAAGCCGTTTGTCTACCGTGTTATATAGCTGGGTAACGGAATTCGGCGAAATAAGTTCAGTATGAATTGGCTTGCGGCCTAAAGGCTTTGAATCAATAATTGACACATCAAGCTCTCCATATAAAGTTAATGCTAGACTTCTTGGAATAGGTGTCGCCGTCAAATGTAAGACGTGCGGCATATGTCCGGCTTTGGCTTGTAACTTTTTTCGTTGGGCAACACCAAAACGATGTTGCTCGTCAACA
>CAYMBM010000106.1:0-3200 GCA_964388705.1 uncultured Candidatus Saccharibacteria bacterium | reverse complement strand
TATAGGTTTATGAGATTTATTACAAGGGTAGAAGATATTGTGACCTAACAGGTTGGGAGGAACGTTCTGTCGATATAACCGATGATTATGGTGAAGTCGTCAAAACTGAGCACAGCCGACGAGGATTGCCAGGCTTCAGGACTTTTGTTAAAGATTATAAAGGTGATTATGATGAAGTAGCCACCACAGATATTGCCTCGATGACTGAAATTTTGGATTCAGCACCTGTAACTGAATATGGTGCAACGAATATACGTGAAGATTTTGCTGAAGCTTTTCCTATATTTGTACTTGCACCTGATACATTGGAGCCGGTAAGACGCCATGCTATCCAGTACCTTGTTGATCACCCCAATAAAACCGGTGACACTGGTGACGTTCAAGTGGAACCAGTTGATATTAAAAGTCAGTATTTTGCTGTTGATACAGCTACCCCACGGAGTATCAAACTCAATGTGTCATTCTTTCCAATGGATGGGACTTTAGAGGTGCATCCGAAAACCCTGCAGCACACCTGGGTAAAAATAGACAAAAAAATAGTTGATGATTATGGCAATGAAACGACCGGCTACACTCGTCATGGCACAGGCCATTACCAGTAACGACTACTCGACAGTAACTTCGGTACGGCTGACAGAGCGGCCGCTGAATAATTTAACGCGACGAACACCAAACTTTACCACTCCATCTTTGGCAGCATGGATAGTGTAATTTCGGCTTATAAACGTACCATTACCGGGTCGCTTAGTTTGACCAACCTGGCGCACAATGACTTGGCCGCTACGGACTTTTTCACCACCAAATAGCTTAACCCCCAGGCGCTGGCCTGGGCTATCATGATTATTCTTGGATGTTCCACCAGCTTTTACGTGTGACATGATTAATTCCTTGTTAGTACCACCAACTCACGTCCGACGATTTGTTCGGGACGGTGATAAACTAAGGGTTTATCACCAGCGTGAACAAAACTCACACGAGTATATCCCATATCTGTTAATTGGTCAAGAATAGGCAAGTGCTTAAATCCGGAATGTGTCTTCCAGGCAGGAACTGCCAAACATAGCCTAAAACCACTTGCCGTTTGTATGGCCAGGTTTTGTAGAAATTTTTTATGTATATGGTCACAATCTTGAATGATCGACTTAAGTTTAGATGTTTCTGGCAAGGAACGAAGTGGTCGACCCAGATAGGTTTCGGTAGCTAATAGTTCAAAAGGTTGTCGCCAGCGGTATTGAATGGCGTCCGCCACTGTTAATCGAAGCTCACCAGTGACCGGCTGCTGCCCAATCAACCACTCAAAGTTAGCTTGGCTAAATTCAATCATTCGTGGTTCAAGGTCAGTTCCGTAAACGTCGTAGTCCATCAACAGGGCTTCTTGTAGCACTACACCAGTGCCACAGAATGGGTCGAGCACTGTCTTGCCGGCTGCACCAGTATTTATGTCGTCACAGACGCCATTTTCATCTGGTTTGGGTGGTGTGGGCAGAGGCCCATTTGCTAGATTAATCAAGATTTGAGCTAACTTAGGCGGTAACATTCCAACTCGAGCATCGCGTTTGGGCCGAACTTGATCTCGCGCGGCATAGGCGGTGATATCTTGAACAACAATGGTCTGTGCCAGAATGGTTTGCTGACCATCGGCAATAAAAAGCAGCTCCCACCCAGTTGATTCAGTTAAGTGATTATGGAGTACCTGGGCGCTCGATAGCTGCTGTGTATTGTTGGGAATGACACGTACATTGCGTCCGCTGGCTTGGATAACTTTCTTATAACTCAAACCGGTGGCATTAATTCGTTTGGGGGTAACCGGTAAGCCGTGAACACTAATACCGAGTTTGAATTTGCCGGCTGGAACATGCTTGATATGCTCTGGGATGGCTTTGATAACAAAACGCTCTAAATCTTCCCACTCAGTACTATTTATTATTGCTAAAACCTTGGCTAGTTTAATACTTCCGCCAAGTCGACTGAAAGCCACTACACACGGATCGACATCAAGCAACGCAGCATCATTACCAATGCGGCGCACATTAGAAGTGCCATAGAGACTTTCTAGCTCCGCCAAGCCGAGTTCCGGTTGCCGACCCAAGATACATAAACTTTGCATATGCCTATAAGTATAGCGCGCTGGCTCAGATTTTTCGGGTATAATGGTGACAATGGGTAACATTAGTCGGGGCAGGTGGAAGGTTGTCTTAAACTGGATTAGTTTTATTGGTCTGGCTGGACTGATTTTTGTGGCTCGTCAACAGGTATGGGTAACGATTCAAAATTTGGGAAAGGTTAACGTCATTGCTTTGCCGGCAATGCTTATTTGGCAAGCGCTGAACTATCATTCGTATGCCCGGCTTTATCAGGATTATTTCAGAATTTTAGGCGAACGTATCCGTTATCGCTCTATGCTTCGCGTCGCACTAGAGCTTAACTTTATTAATAACATATTGCCTAGTGGCGGAGTATCGAGTTTTTCATATTTTGGGCTGAGGATGCGTGATGCCCAGGTGCCAGCCAGCAAGTCCACGCTGGTGCAGTTAGCTCGTTTTATTACAGTGTTCGTGTCGTTTCAGCTGCTGTTGATTGTTGGCTTGTTTATGTTGGCCCTGGGTGGCCGAGCCAACCGCGTTACTATTTTAGTATCTGGTTCATTGGTGACATTATTGGCTGTCGCTACTCTCGGACTGGCTTTTGTCATTGGCAGCAAATCCCGAATTAATGCCTTTTTCTTATTTGTAACCAAGGTTATCAATAAGGTCATACACACCTTTCGTCGAAAGCATCCTGAAACTATCAATATTGCCCAAGCTCGCGATGCGTTTACCCAGTTGCATGAAAATTACTTGATGCTTCGAGCTGACCCTAGGGCCTTCAGAAACCCCTTGAAGTGGGGCTTTATGGCCAATATTACCGAGGTTCTAACAGTTTATACTGTCTACGTGGCTTTTGGTCACTTTGTTAATCCTGGGGCGGTTATTTTAGCTTATGCAGTGGCCAATTTTGCCGGACTTATTTCAGTATTACCTGGAGGTGTAGGCATTTATGAAGCGCTAATGACTGCTGTTTTAGCGGCGGCAGGCGTCAGTCCGGGCGTCAGTATTCCAGTGACTATTATGTATCGGATTTTGAACATGAGCATTCAGCTGCCTTTGGGATACTACTTCTATCATAAGAATCTAAGCTATCACCAGCAACATGTCTGATCT
>CAYMBM010000105.1:0-3227 GCA_964388705.1 uncultured Candidatus Saccharibacteria bacterium | reverse complement strand
CACTAAATATAGATTTTGGGGATCATACTAGTACAACAATTACTGTCAGCAAATCGGGCATTGTCTCGTTTAGCCATACCTACAAAAACCCAGGTGGTGATCATTACAATTATATCGTTTCTATTCATATTAAAGATAGCAAGGGTGCTAAGAGCTTTTTACAGCTTATGGTCATAGTAAAGCCCGCTGGTGGAAGCGCCTCTGCTAGCACAGCCGGCCAAAATAACGATTCGGGATTTTTACCTGCCAGCGTAAAAAAATGGCTGTGGCTAGCCTGGCCCACTTACGGTGTAGTACTGCTGATGATTGGTAGTTTCTGGCTGGGTGAACAACAAGAAAAGTGGGAATTTTATAAAACTCGCCGTTTGCATAGACGCAGTAGCCGGTAATATCTATTTTTCTTAAGTGATGATTGATTAAACATAGGTGTTATACTTAAGCTTAATGGTGCGTTTTATATGCTAGCAAAAAGCCTGGCCTTAATGACTGGTTTTTTTGTTTTTGCGGCTTTGCCATCAACCAGTAATTATCAGCTCAATTCTTACGGATTCGGAAATGGCGGGGTTTCTAACTCAACTACTTCAAATTATACACTCGAGGGCGTGAGCGGTGAGCTGTCTGCCCAGCCAACGTCAACCGCAAACTATGCCGATAATTCTGGTGTGCTTCAATTACAACAATCAAATGTACCAAACGTAACCATTAGTAATCCTAGTAATTATTATGACAAACTAAAATTTGTAATAGACACTCAGAATAATCCTAGTGACGCTAAATACGCTTTGCAAATAAGTACAAGCAGTGACTTTAGCACCGGTGTAAATTATGTTGAAAGTGACGATACTATTGGGGCCAGTCTAACAATTAGCGATTATCAAACTTATAGTACCTGGGGTGGAGCCAGTGGTGCCAATATTATTGGCCTGGCATCAAATACTACCTATTATTTGCGAGCAAAAGCAACTCATTTTATTGCTAACACTAATAAAATTACTACAGAGAGCGCTTATGGCCCAAGCAGTAACGCTACAACTTCTGGTTTGTCATTGAGTTTTTGTGCTTATACAAATGCTAATTGTGCCGCTGGCGGAAGTTCTGTAACTTTTAGCGGGCTGGTAGCTGGTAATGTAACTAATTCTCCAAATAATATAGGAGTTGATTTTGCCACTAACGCCAACATTGGTGGTAGTGTTTACATATACGCCTCTAATACTGGTTTATTCAGCTCAAAAACAAATTACACTATCGCTTCGGCTACAGCAGACTTAGGCTCTGGCGCGATAAGTGAAGGTTTTGGCGCCCAAATAGCTAGTGTTAACCAGACTACAGGTGGACCATTAAGTAAAGTCTCGCCTTATAATAATTCGTCTAATAATGTTGGTATATTAAACACTACAATATATTCCATTTTAAGTTCAACTAGCGCGTTGACTGGTGGAACAGGTTCAATCCAGTTACAAGTTAAGCCGTCAACGACTACACCAGCCTCTACGGATTACAGCGATACAATTACTTTAATTGCTGCAGCAGCTTTTTAAGATATTAAAAATCTATAAAAAATGTTTGACAAAACCCTAATGGTTAGACAGAATATGCATATAAGTAAAATAAACAGAAGTAACTATACAAATTATGAAACACATACGATCTCGCAATATTAAGTTCAGAATTATAAGCACTTTTTATGTGCTTGTTTTATTGTTACAGCCCCTGGCTCTAGTTTTTGTACAAAGAGTTGATGCTACAGCCAATGTTATGACGTACACTTTGGTGCGTACTAATAGAATGACAGCCAGCACTGCCACGACCGGTACAGTTTGCGCTAAGCCTACTACCGTTGGCACCGAAGCATCTGTAAAAGTAACTTTTCCTACAAACTATACAGTTAGTTCAACTACCGCCAACTGGGCTGTTGGTACAACCAACACTGGTTGGCCCAAAGACCCGACTGATGGCACAACTACTGCCACTGCCTGGCCTAGTATAGCCGCACCAACCGGCGCAGGTGACTTTGTAATTGCTGGGCAAAATGTAAGCTTTCAGAGTGGCGATCTAACGGTTGGTACTTGGTACTGCTTTAACTGGACTAATAGTGCAGCTTTAACTACTAAGGTTGGGGCTACAAATGACAATACTGGTACTGTAATTACTCAAGCGGCCGGTCCTTCAGCCATTGATACTGGTAATTATGCAACAGCAACAGTTGCAAATGATCAGATTGCAGTAACAGCAAGTGTTAATTCCAGCTTTAGTTTCTCGCTTTCTTCTAACAGCGCCGGACTTGGAACACTTACGTCTGCTAACCCTGTTTCAGCATCAGCAGTAAATGCCATTGTCAGCACCAATGCCTTTAAGGGTTGGGATTTGTGGGCAGCTGATCCACTCGGTACCCCTGGATTAAGTTCATCGACTGCTAGCAAAACAATTGCTTATAGCCCAACAGTTGGCTCAGCCGCAGCTGTACTATCAAATGGCGTAGAAGGCTATAATCTAGGAGCTGGCACAGCATCAGGCACCACTTGCACGAGCGTAACTGATAGTACTAATTTTGCTTCTGGAGGTGTTAGCTATAAGGGTGGGGGATTAGACGGCACATTACGTTCTGTAGCTGTATCAACAGGTGTAGCTGATACCTGCTCATTGCCCCTAACGGTCAGCGCCTCTATTTCTGCAACCACTCCTGCTGGTACCGACTATCAAGGTACTATGACTATTGTTGCCGCCGGCCAATTCTAAATAGTTTAGTCTAAACAATAGATCGTCTTATATAATGTAGGTAATGAGGTTTTTGAGATTTGTTGCTAGTTTACTAGCCGTCTTAATGATGTTTGCGTTGACTTCTGCTCACGCCCTCACCCCCACCCAGGGTATTAACTTGCAGATCTCACCCTTGCCTATTGAGTTAAGTATTAAGCCAGGTAGCAGTAATGTTACTGATCTAAGAGTCCGCAATGGTGGTAGCCAGCCGGAAATATTAAAGCTGCATATTCTTAAAGTTAGTCAGGACGACAATGGTACAGTTCATTTAACTGAGCCAGGGGCTAGTGATGACTGGGTGCACTGGGTTAGTTTCTCTAAGCCAGTCTTTGATGCCCCACCTGGACAGTGGCAAACCATTAAGATGACTACTAACGTACCTAAGGGTGCAGCCTTTGGCTATTACTTTGCTGTTGAATACATGCGGGCTACGGAAGCTAAGGCGCAAGCTGGAGCTACTTCAACTCAGG
>CAYMBM010000104.1:0-3277 GCA_964388705.1 uncultured Candidatus Saccharibacteria bacterium | reverse complement strand
ACCGTTATCTACGGGTTACGGACATTTGGTACTTGCGGGTTAATCAAACTGTTCAGCCAAATGGTCAAACCCAAAACTCGAACCCTGAATTGGTGCCACTCGGTTGTGAACTACACCGACCGCAGAACGAGATGGTCATTAATCGCGAGCAAATCATCTTCTGGGAGAATTTGAAAGATGACTCTAGCGATGCAACGGTTCCTGGTGCGATCAAGAAATACCAGTCCGAGCATCCAAACGGTCAAAGCTGTCAGACCACAACGACTGATGCAACCAAGAAGTAGTTAGTCTTCTGAGCATAACAAACACCCCCGAATCTGGGGGTGTTTTATTACCTTAGGAGTGCTGGCGTAAATAACGACTTAGCCAATATTCTAAACTAATTCTGGTGATCAATAATAACCCAAATAGAGCCGTTAATAGCAAGCTCCATCCAGCGAGGTCTGGAGACCAAAATGGTGGAGCAAAATCAAATTTGTACAAGGCTTCGGGAATGGGCTGCTCCGAAACGCCATGCTTGGTGACGTAATCTTGGATACAGGGTACTCGACCCCGACCGCTTAATCCTGACGGAAATTGTGCTTCGCAGGTCTTTTGGGCTTCGGTGTAGACGGTGGCGTTAATAGCCGACACCCGGGCCTTTTCTGTGGCTACCAATCGATCATAGCGATACTTGAGCTGAACTGGTGGTTTGATAGCGTTTGGCCCCGAAGCTAGATCAGTGTTCATGTGACTGTAGACGTACTGTCGCAGGGTTCGTAAGGCACCTTCGACGTCAGCATTGTTTTGATCGGCAATATTTACTTGGTCTCGTAAGTACAGTGCCGTGAAATTGTTGTGCCGGAGGGCCATCACCGTCACCACAAGGCTAATAATCAATCCCACTACAAAATACCAAGAACTGATTGCCCGTAGCTTTCTCCAGAAGTGATGCCAGTTTTTCTTGTTCACAATGCTTATGATTATATAGCTTCTCGCCAGGCTAGTTGCTATATACTTTAGGATATGCATATTTACTTCTCGGGTATTGGCGGTAGTGGCATCAGTTCCTTGGCTATGCTAGCCAAGCAAGCTGGACTGACGGTTTCTGGCTCTGACAAGCAAGATTCGGAATACATTAAGTATTTGAAGCAGCACGACATCACCGACGTCAATATTGGCCAAGATGGGTCGTTTATTGCCCAAAGACACGGCCAAACGCCAATAGATTGGTTTGTGTACTCCTCGGCCGTATCGATTGAAAATCCTGACTCACCCGAGTTGAAGTTTTGCGCTAATAACAACATAAAAACCAGTAAACGAGATGAGTTAATCAATTACATCATTAAGGACAAGGATCTCAAGCTCCTGGCCGTTGCTGGTACGCACGGCAAGAGTACAACCACTGCCATGCTTATTTGGCTCTTAAAACAGTTGAAAGTCCCCGTGAGCTACTGTGTCGGCGCCAAAATGTCATATGGCGAACTTGGTGAATACCAGGCGGACGCCAAATATTTTATCTATGAGGCAGATGAGTACGACCGTAACTTCTTGGCTTTCCACCCCTTTATGAGTCTAATTACCGGCATCGATTGGGATCATCCCGATATTTATCCTACCCGCGACAACTACGAGGCAGCTTTTCGCGATTTTGTCGCACAAAGTCGTTGGACTATTTTTTGGCAGAAGGATTTTGAGAAACTACGGTTTGAGACCAAAGAAGATTATTTGATACTTCAAGAAGACGAGCCGAAGCTAACACTCTTCAGTCTGCACGGCTTAGTGAATCGAAAAAATGCTTGGCAAGTTGTACAAGCCGTTCACTATCTAAGCGACCTACCAGAACTAGAACTAATTGAGCCAATGAATAACTTCCCAGGCTTATCTCGCCGGTTTGAAGAAATTATTACCGGCCTTTACAGCGATTACGCGCATACGCCAGAAAAAATCCGCGGTGCCCTGCAAACCGCTCAGGAAATGGCTGGCGAGAATGTGGTTGTGATCTACGAGGGGCTACACAACACCCGCCAGCACTTTATAAAAGACGAACTAAAAGACCTGTTCACTGACGTCAAGAAATTGTATGTTGTTCCCAGTTATTTGGCACGTGAGGATCATAATCTACCGACGCTTTGGCCGGAGGACATTATTGGCCTTACCGCTCATCCGGAAAAAGCTGAGCCCGAAGCTCTAAATGATCATCTAGCAAATACCATTAAGTCTCATCTAAAAGACGGGGACTTAGTTCTTGCCTTAACTGCTGGTGGCGGTGGCAGCCTCGATGAGTGGCTAAGAAGCAAGTTTAAAACAAGTGAATGACCCAGTTATTTATCAGTGTCGGGGCCTGTGATGAACTATCGTTCTAGCGATTGTCGCCGCTGCCACCAAGTTTACCGCGGTTTTTACGGTCGAAGAGCTTGGTTAAATTTGACTTGGCAACCTCATCCAGTTTGAAATCTAACTCGTAAGCTAGTTGAGAAACATACCAAAGCACGTCCCCCAGTTCACTTTTAACTATTTGCCTGGTTTCTTCACTGAGTTTACCCTCGTCATCACGAATAACTTTCTTTAACTTATTGGCAACTTCGCCTGCTTCACTGGCTAATCCCATAACTGGATACACCCAGCCCTGACCGCCAAACTTTGGGTACACAGCGGTTTTTCTAGATTGTTTTTGGTACTCGTCAAATGTCACTACAAAATCCTTCCCGTTTCATCAATTCTAACAGCTCCTTCGCGTAATATTTCAACCGCATCATCAACAATCCGCATAATAGTCGATGGCTGGCGACCTGACAAATCACCACCATCGACGTAAAAGCTTACTTTATCACCAAAATATTGCTCGGCCTCTTTGATGTTATTAGCTGGGGGCTGATCTGGTTTGTTGGCGCTAGTGGTTAACAGCGGTCCAGTTCGTTTCAGGAGGTCGATCACGGTTTTAGAATTTGGAATTCTTACAGGAATACTACCAACCTCTTGATGCAAATAGCCAATTTCACTAATCGGAATCACAATACTTACCGCCCCAGGCCAATACTGTTCAATCGCTTTTAGGTAGCGAGCTTTAAAACCCAAGTCAACTAACTGTTCAATTGATGCCGCTATGATTGTACCTAGCTTCTTTATTCGTGGTTTTAGGGCATAGAGATCACGCACGGCTGTTTCGTTGCTAGCCGGGCAGACCACTCCATAGAGCGTATCAGTCGGTATAACGCCTATTTTGCCGGCCGCCAAAGCTTCGGCCACGGCTTTATCACTAATCGATCGGTAGTGTGCGGACATTACCGAGATCGGA
>CAYMBM010000103.1:0-3289 GCA_964388705.1 uncultured Candidatus Saccharibacteria bacterium | reverse complement strand
ACTACTGCAGGATTTCCCAAACCTGACGTACTGGCACCAACCTGATAGTTCTATTAAGATTTCGGCGGCCTGGCTGATTGAGCAAGCCGGTTTTAAAGATGTACACGACCAAGCGACCGGCATGGCAACGTGGGCCAAACAACCATTGGTTTTTGTCAATGAACATGCCACCAATACCGCTGATCTACTTGCTTTTAAGCAAAAAGTTATCGATGCGGTTCAGACCAAATTTGGTATCACACTCAAACAAGAGCCGGAGTTTATCGAGTTATGAGTGCTGCCTACTCCAGTACGCCTCTAATACGCAAGCTTGGTTTTCAGCCCGGCGACACCATATACGTTACGACCACACCTGACTGGTACAGTAACTTTGCCGATCAAAACCAGCTTGAGCTAACCCCGGGTTTACCAGCGACCCATGCTCATATTTTTTGCGATCACGCCAAAGAGGTTCAAGACTTCTTGGCCGAAAACGATTTAAACGAGATTGAAAAATCATTGTGGGTCAGCTGGCCCAAGAGAGCCTCAGGTGTCAAAACCGATTTAACCGAACAGAGTTTCCGTGACGCCATTTTGCCACGAGGCTGGGTGGATATCAAGGTAGCTGCCATTGACGACACCTGGTCGGGCCTTAAATTCACCCGGCGTAAAAAATAGGCTACCAATCGCACTCTGAGTAGTAATGACTGCGAGTTATCTCGTCGAGTACGTGTTTTACCAATGGTACAGTATTAGCCGGCGGGTGATTGATATTGAACCACCTGATGTCATCACACTTGTGCGGTTCGTTATTAATCAGCTTGCCTTGGTATTTCTTTATCTCAAAGAAAAAGTCGACTCGTTCGTGGCCGCCTTCCTGCGCTTGGCGATTTACCACGTGAACAAACTCTAAATCTTTAACCTTAATCTTTACACCAACTTCTTCGGCGGCCTCACGAACACCAGCTTGCATAACCGATTCATTTCCCTCCAGATGTCCAGATGGCAAGGAGTACTCGCCGTCTCGCCAGCCAGTCTGAAAACGACGCAACAATAAAATTTTTTGACCGTCCAGAAACAGTAAATATACAGCGGGGATTATCTGATGACGTGGCTTAGTCATACTTAGGCACTCGGTAGCGGAAAAGCTGCTGCGAAGTCCTTTATATCTTTTCTTAACTTGTTAAGCAATTTTTCATCAGTATGATTAGTGATAGCTCGATCAATCCAGTCGGCAATTTTTTCCATATCGGCTTCTTTCATGCCGCGTGTAGTCAGTGCCGGGGTTCCTAGTCTGATACCACTCGGGTCAAATGGGGGCCGCGGGTCAAATGGTACGGTATTTTTGTTGACGGTAATACCTGCTTGACCAAGCGCCACTTCTGCCTGTTTGCCCGTCAGGCCCTTCTTGGTCAAGTCAATCAGCAGTAAGTGGTTGTCTGTGCCACCGGTCACCAAGTCATAGCCTCGATCATTCAACTGTTTGGCTAGAGTTTTAGCGTTTTTAACAATTTGTTGTCCATAGACTTTAAACGCCGGGGTGCTGGCCTCAGCCAAAGCCACGGCAATGGCAGCTGTTTGGTGATTATGGGGTCCGCCTTGAAGCCCCGGGATAATGGCTCGATCAATGAGCGTTGGCAAATTTTCGCGCGTTCTTTCAACCTTTTTGAGTGGTGTCGACGGCAAGCCATTACACAGAATCATGGCTCCACGAGGACCCCGAAGTGTTTTGTGCGTTGTTGTCATAATTACATCTGCGTAACCAACAGGGGAGGGGTGGGCTCCGGCCACAATCAGTCCGGCAATATGAGAGACATCAGCAATCAACCAGGCATCGCAAAGGTCAGCAATTTGCCGTAGCCGTTTCCAGTCGAAAATCCTTGGATAAGCGGTAGCCCCTACAAAGATGAGCTTAGGCCGATGTTCTTTGACTAGTTTGGTCATCTCGTCGTGATCTAGATAGCCATCCTTGCCAGTATGATATTGGACTGAGTTATATAACGTCCCAGAAAAATTTACTTTTAGTCCGTGCGTCATGTGTCCACCGTAATACAGGTGCATACCCATGATGGTGTCGCCAGGATCAACCAGTGCGAAGTAGATAGCCAAATTGGCCGGCGAACCGGAGTAAGGCTGGACATTAGCGTGATCCACGCCAAATAACTTGGTGGCTCGATCACGAGCCAAGTTCTCGACCTGATCAACAAATTCGCACCCGCCATAGTAGCGCATGCCTGGATAACCTTCCGAATATTTATCAGTTAGCCGCGAGCCCAGGGCCTTTAACACATCTGGCGACGTGTGGTTCTCGCTGGGAATCATTTCCAGGCCCTCGGCTTGACGCCGAGCCTCTGCCTTAATCAGTTTTTCAATTGCTTTGTCATTCATAACACACTCCAATAACTACTTAATTTTTCCCGCTTGAAAAGAAAAGTAGCTAGATCATGGCTCTATTCTAACAGCCAGGCCAATAGTCGGAAAATTGCTTGATTATTATATCGTCGTTGGTATAAAATTGAGACCTATGCCGTCCACAAACGAAAAAATCGGCCATTTAATTTACCAGATAAGACAAGAGAGAGGTCTGACTCAGGCCGAATTTGCTCGGCGCCTGGCCACCAGTCAATCAGCCGTTAATCGTATTGAGCACGGCCACCAAAATCTGAGTCTTGAGACTCTTGGTCGAATCAGTGACGTTCTCAATAAGCAAATTATTAGCCTAGGCGAAGGTGGTATCAATCTAAGGATTGAGGGCGGTCATGAACTAAATGGTGAGATTACAATTAAAACCAGCAAAAATGCGGCCGTAGCCTTAATTTGTGCTAGCTTGCTCAACAAAGGAACTACTCGTTTTAAGTCAGTTGCCCGTATTGAAGAAGTCAATCGTATGATTGAAGTATTGCAAAGTATGGGCGTACATGTCCGCTGGTTACCTGGCAATGATCTAGAAATTAAAGTCCCCTCACAACTGAATCTAGATAATATGGACAAGGCTGCTGCACGTAAAACACGTAGCGTTTTAATGATGCTCGGCCCGCTAATGCATAACTTTACAAGTTTTAAAATTCCCTATGCTGGTGGTTGTGATCTTGGCAGGCGTACGGTTTTGCCGCATCTATATGCTCTGGAGGAATTAGGTGTTAACGTCCATACAGTTAGTGGCCACTACGACGTAACTGTTAAAAAACACCCAGCAAAACGACCAATTGTACTTTATGAATCTTGTGATACTACCACAGAAAATATTCTTATGGCGGCTGCCAAATTTGACGAAGTATCAATTATTAAAATGGCCAGTGCTAATTATCAG
>CAYMBM010000102.1:0-3356 GCA_964388705.1 uncultured Candidatus Saccharibacteria bacterium | reverse complement strand
CCATGACTGGTTAGATAGCTAACCCCCACATCACGATAGCCGCCTCCCCCCGGAACGGTCACTGTGTTAATGCCAAATATAGCAAAGTTAGTCGGGTCGGAATCAATAAATATTTTGATGGTTCCACCAAGCAAATTGTCTAACCAGCTGGTTACATCTACAGCGCTGGAGTCTAACAAATCAATGTAAATATGATCCACTAGAGACGTAGTGACATTATTAAATTTCAGTTTACCGTTACCAGGGTCCGAATTGGCGGTGCTTGAATCGTCAAATGTATAAAGAAAAGTATCACCGCCGACGTTGCCTTTTGGTCCAGTTGCCCCCGAGGCACCAATCGGCCCGGTTGCACCAGTTACTCCAGCTCCCGTAGCGCCTTGTGCACCCGTCGCGCCTGTTGAACCTTGAGTGCCGGTTGCTCCGGTTGGCCCAAGTGGGCCCGTAGCGCCGGTAGCCCCATTGAAGCCATCAAAACCTTGTACACCGGTGGCACCTTGGGGTCCAGTCGCTCCGGTTACACCAAGTGGGCCCGTCGCGCCTGTTGCCCCAGCAGGGCCAGATGCACCCACGCCAGCCGTGGCGTCGACATAGGCTTTATTAGTAGCATCATTGGTGCCATTAGGAGTTGGTACCTGCGGCGAGCTGGCAAAAGTTTTGGTGCCAGCTATTGATTGGTCGCCAGTAGCATTAACCACATTCTTAAGCGATCCGTCAGAGTTATGACCAACATTCAGGAAGTTATTGAGAATATCTCCCCAAGTTCCATCATCTCCGCCGGGTGTCGGTAGACGGCTCATTTATGATGCTCCGTCAGCATAACGAAGTTACCCAATAACTTATTAAAACTCATAAGCAATCTGTCCCTGTATCGAACTATTTCCAGACGCCGTGTTAAGGGCTGTTGCCAAAATACCCTGAAGGCTTACGGTGGTACCGGCTGATGAAATTGATAAGGCCCCTGCTTGGACAGTGCCACTATCTGTTGACCTTGTAGTAACTATCCATGATTGGTTAGTGATAGTTGCGGCTGTAATGGGTAATGTAGCAGTGTGAACAGTTGCATTACTGGTCCCGACAGTTCCTTGCCTTATGCTTATGGTACATGTGGTTCCATCAACCTTAAAGCGATAAACCATATTTCCGGGATTAGCCGACCAGCCTACAAGTGTAGGAGTCCAGTTAAACCACGTTGGGTACCCAGCCGGGTTAGCGGCATAAGAAAAGAATGTGGCTGAAATAGCGGCGTTGGCCAATGTGTAATCGTCGCCACCGTTAATTGTAACTGTGGTGGTATTCGAGGCAAAGCTTGAAGCTATAACTACAAAGTATTTAACGGTAGTGTTAGTCATCTTAATCCTAGTGCCTTTTACAAAAGTGGTGGTGAAATCAGTTGATGACGAAATGGTAAAGGTGTTGGCATATGAAGTCGATGATGCAAATGTCCAAGTATTGGTATCAGATATCCAATTGTCCCAAGCAGTAATTGTTGGGGAGCTAATAGTCGGCGAAGTATCAAATACAAACTTGCCAGTGCCGGTCGCACCAGTTGAGGTTACACCCTCTATGGTTTGATGGCCGGTGAAGGTATTGGCGGCATCGGTTCTGGCGATAGTGGCCGACGTGCCGGGGAATGTCATGGTGGTTGAGTCAGTGCCAGCTAGAGTTATGGAGTTGTTGGCGGTTAGGGTTTTACCGTCAGCAATCGTCAAAGTTGCAGATGATGACGGCGCAGTTAGGGCCACCTTATTCACTGATGTGGCAGTGGCCACTCCGATATTTGGCGTGACGAGTGTTGGTGAAGTAGCCTCCACAGCGCTGCCCGTGCCAGTAATAGTCACTTTTTGATAAGACGTGCAAATCCAGTTGCCAGAGCCAAGTGAAACAAACTCAGCTGTGTCGCCAGCCACAGTTGTAATGCTGGCACCACCAGGTAAAATGAGGCTCGATGAGTTATGGGTCAAAGTTAAGGCACCTGTAAATTTAACAATTCGGCGTGTACCGGCTTGAACTGTGCCCAGACCAGTTATGGTTGTTGTGCCTGTGACATGCACGTATGTACCAGTGGCGGCGCCAATGTCTGTTGTGGTAGCCGAGGCAATGTCTGCACCTTTGGCTTCGTTAATAAATGACGATAAGACTAATGATGTGCCCGTAGCCGCGCCAATTACTGGAGTTGTTAGCGTCGGAGTACCGGCCAGCACTACTGAGCCCGAGCCAGTTGAGGCGTTGCCTAGTAGCGTCATGGTGCCCGAGGCGTCAGGCGCAGTTACGGTCCGGGTTTGCCCAGACGTAATACCTGATAATTCAAACTGCAGTTGCTTGGTAGCGTCGCCATTGTCCTGCAGAGTAAAAACGTTATCGGCTACAGTCGATGGACCAGTCGCGCCAGTGCCACCCGTAGTGCCGGTGGCTCCAGTTACACCAGTTGCTCCGGCGGGCCCAGTTGATCCGGTTGGACCGGAAGCACCTGTATCACCGGTTCTCGAGTAAAAGATTTTAACTATATCATTGTTTGAGAAGCTACCGGATGATGTTACGTAGCTGACATTACAGCTGTCCCACGTGCCGTTGTCGGTAATATTGCCAGAGACCTGTAAGACCAAAACATTGCTCGGCGCACCGTCTTTGATCATGGTGATTGTAGTTCTGGTGGCGGAAGTTGTGCTGTCATCCCAAGTTTGGATTAGAGCACCGACACCGTTGCTGTCGCCGTCGGTCTCGCTAATTCTCAGCGCACCAATCGAAGATAATGTAGTTGAGTCAAACTTTATACCACCGCTCCCTGGATCTGTGCCACCAGTGTCAGTTGAATAAGTGTACTTGATTCCTGCATCACGCCCAGCAGCTCCGGTCGCGCCCGTGTTGCCAGCTGGTCCCGTGGCTCCGGTAAGACCGGTGGCCCCCGTTGCCCCGGTTGGTCCTGAAGCGCCTGTCGGTCCGGTGGTACCTTGGCTGCCGGTTACTCCCGTGGCCCCAACGTCGCCAACTCGTTCAAATGACAGAGTAATGGCATCGGTGTTGGCAAACGGATTAGCTGAACTTGAGCTTACATTGGCAACGGAAATGTTTTTGTAGCCACTAGGTGAAGCTACGCTGGAAACGCTGAACAATAGCCACTTACTGGTGTCGGTGGTTTTGAATAAACGAATATAACCCTTGAGGGTATTGGTGCTGTCGGCAAAGGTACCAAGCATCGTGCTCCAGTCCGTAGTGTCACTGCTAAGTAAATCGGCCCGGATAGTTGTGGCGGTATTTTGAGTGGCGTTATCTAGTCGGAGGTTACCGTTGCCTGGATCAGAGTCAGTTGTAGTGGTGGAAAAAGTATAGGCGATAGTAATTGAGCCGCCAGCCGGTCC
>CAYMBM010000101.1:0-3400 GCA_964388705.1 uncultured Candidatus Saccharibacteria bacterium | reverse complement strand
GCATTTTAGGACTCTACATTATTCTTTCAGGTGGATCAGTTTTAATTTAGTTTAGTACAATGGTTGTATGCTTGTGCTAATCCATGTTGGTGTGGCTTTGACCAGTGTATTGCTTACTACTTTATTGTGGTGGTCACCATCTAAACTTAAGTATCAATTAGTTTATGGCTCTATATCGCTAACCCTTATATCTGGTACATATCTAGTTATTCGCAGTCACGCCCAATTACTCCAAGCCTGCACCAGTGGACTCGTGTACATAGGTCTGGTAAGTCTGGGGGTGGTCCTAGCTCACCGGAAGCAACACGCCAAGCAACGTATCAAGTAACTTAGTTATAGGCCTCGGCGCGCAATTTGTTAATATCAGGAATAATTATATCGCGACCAGGTCTTATAAGCCGGCGTTGACGTAATTGGTTCATGCTCAGTGAAACAGTTTCTCTGGTGGCGCTTAAAACATCGGCCAAATCTTGTTGGGTTAGTGGAAGCTTAATTTTTACACCCTTAGAACTTTGTTCGCCAAAATAGTGTCCAAAATATACCAATTGGTGAGCCACTCGTTTATAAAAGTTTGGCAAGGCCATATTTTCCAACTGCTGAATACTGTAGAGTAGTCTTCGCCCAGCCTCTGAAAACAGGTCTTTATACATTGATCCGTCTTGACTGATGACAGTTATAAGTTCGGCCCGATCAACGGCGTGCATAGTAACGCTAGTCATGGCCTCATAATAATAAACTTCGGGTCCTTCATAGAGCTCTTGATGAAAAAGTGTTCGATATGGAATAGTTAACGGAAAAATTTCATGGGGACCATAGATGATCATGATTGATAAAGTCCCGTCATTTTTGATCATATATTTTTTGACGTAGCCAGAAGTAATCAAATAAACCTTGCTGGCAGCATCAGAAGACTGAATAACCTGGCCCTTAGCCACAGACTGCTGACGCTTGTCCAATAAAAACGCCGTTAATCGTGGCGTTAGTGATGTTGCCCCCATATGCTAATCAAAACACAAAATATCGGCCTGAACAAGACGCCAGTGGTATTCAATGATACACTAAACGTATGAGTCATCCTGAGGTGCCACAGGATCCAATATCGCCAGAAGATATTCGCATGGCATCGCAAACTGCTTATAGGCAATTAGGATTCTTAGATGCTCGGACTAGATTAAATGTTATTGACACCCATGTTGCTGATGGTCGAAAACTCCACGCCGAAATTGCCCAACTCTATCCACCTGGTCCTGACGAGTTTGTTATCGACGTTGGTGGTAGTGACGGGTATTTCTTAGCCCCGATAGCCAAAGACCCGAATTTTCATGGACGGCTTATGGTTGTTGACATCGATTGGGAAACTTTGCGTTATGGCAGGAGCTCCTTTAATGAATCGCTTGATGTCCATACTCCAATAGAATACGTCGTCGGTAGTGCCGACCACCTACCACTTGTACCCAATCACAGTGTTGATAGAATTTACTGCAATTTTGTGCTGCCGAGTGTACCCTACCCCGAGGAGGCCTTAGCTGAATTCGCCCGACTGCTCAAACCTGGTGCGAAAGCCATTATTGCGCTCGATGGTGAAGACAACAAGCATAAGCACCGCCAATACGAGGAATTTTATGCCCTAAACTTGAATATACTACCCCCTGTAGTTGTTTCACGTTACTTTACTTGGGAACATGCTCAAAGCGTCCTCCCACGCTACTTTCAACGTGTCGTCGCTGCTGAACCACAGATCGGCGAGATGGTCTTTACTAAAGATGATTACCAGGACTATCTATTGTCACTCCACTCCAAACGAAAGTCATTTCGGCCAGAGGTTGAGGATGGTCCGGGTTGGCTAACAGCCGAACGAGAAGTTGAGGAAGATATTCTAAGAAAAATCAGACAGAATGGCTCGTTTACGGACAGGGTTAGCCGTAATTACTTTGTTTGTTGGAACGATGTTATTGTCGAAGCAACTTAGGAACCAAAATGGTGTGCCCGCAATGATCGGCTATCACGTACCTGATAACTTCTGATTTTTCGCCAACGTCGGGCTTGCAACTTCAGGGACCGGCGGTGCCAATCTTCTTCATAATCTTGATCAATATCTGCCGCTAAGAATTTAACGAAACTTGCTGGCTTACCAAGAATATTAAACTTTTTCATTAGGCACCTCCTTTTCCACGCAAGCTTAGATTAGTCTACTTGGATAACATATTCTGCGAGAAAATTCACATCCGAGTCATCGTCCCTTATATGCGATAATATATCCAGATGCCCAAACGTACCCTGCAGACAGTTTCCCTGACAACAACTAGGTCAAAGCTAGCCTTGGCATACGTCTTTGTACTACTCGTGATTTTTGTATATGTGCGGACTATTTGGACGCCCGATATTCTGTTTTTGGCTCTGCTTGGCTTATTTGTGATACTCGGCCAGGGCAAGCGCTTTATGGTCTACTTTCTACCTTTCATTATCTTGTTATTATCGTACGAAAAACTACGCAGTCTGGTACCTTACATCAATAAGCACGTTCACTATCTGGAAATGGTCAAGTTTGATCGCTGGCTGTTTGGGGGCACGTTACCAACCGCTTGGCTACAACAACACTGGTACTTTGGTCATGTTGCCTGGTATGACTTTTACTTTTACTTTTTGTATATGCTCCATTTTGTGGCCCCAGTACTTTTAGCAGTAATTATTTGGAAATATCGCCCAAAGGATTATTGGTTTTTTATTACGGCTCTGTTACTGCTGTCTTACGTCGGTTTTATTATTTATGTGCTCTTCCCGGCTGCTCCGCCGTGGTTGGCGAGTGACATGGGTAAAATACCGCCGATTCATCGTATCTCTAGTGATGTATGGGCAGCCTTTGGTGTTAAAAATTTTTCCCAGTATTACCAGCAGTTGTCGCCAAATGCTGTGGCAGCGATGCCCTCGTTACATGCGGCATACCCCTTACTGTTTACGATGGTTGTTCGCAAACTGTGGGGTAATGGGTGGTTTTTGGCTAGTTTGATCTATCCGGTGTCAATCTGGGTAGGTGTGGTTTATCTCGGAGAACATTATGTAGCTGATGTGGTGGCCGGAGTTGGGCTAGCTTTTCTAAGTTATCTTGCCACCCCATATGTTTTACGATTCTTTGTCCACTTAGTTAAACGTTTTGACGTTAAAACTCATGGCGCCATTAGGAGGCTGTTAGCATGATAGACCTGAACGCCAACGACTTTGAGCAACTTGTCAGCCAAGGAATTGATAAGATCCCCAAACTTTACTATGAAAAACTGCAGAACGTAGCCTTCGTGGTTGAAGACGAACCGTCTGACGAGCAAAGATTAAAGCTAAAACTACATTGTAACCAAAGTCTGTTTGGCATCTATGAGGGAATCCCCCTCACTAAGCTAGGGGCTGG
>CAYMBM010000100.1:0-3406 GCA_964388705.1 uncultured Candidatus Saccharibacteria bacterium | reverse complement strand
TTGCATGTCGGCTAAACTATGTGGGCCATACTCCAAGAGCTTGGGGGACAGCACCCCGAAAAGTTAAAGACCATTCCCAACGACGAACAAGCCGATTGGCTGACAACGGCCTACGTTGCCGGCAGTCAAGCCTATGACAACAACTCTGACGCCAGAGAGGCTATCGAGACATTGAATAAAAAGATTTATCACATTCATGCTGTCAAGGATAAAACCTCCGACCTGGCTAAAATTTACTGGGAAACTCGCCAGTGGAGTTACGATTATTTTGAAGCTTTTTACAAACAAATTGGCACCAAGTTTGAGCGTTATTATCCAGAAAGTGAAACGGCGCCGCTTGGACTGCAAACAGTCCAGGATCAGTTGGGACCGGTTTTCGAAAAATCTGATGGGGCGATTGTTTTTAAGGCCGAAAAATACGGCTTACATACCAGAGTTTTCATCACTAAAGATGGCTTGCCGACTTATGAAGCCAAGGACGTTGGCCTGATTATGAAAAAATGGCAAGACTATCACTTTGACCGTTCCATTGTCATCACCGGTAACGAGATCATTCAGTACATGCAAGTAGTACTAAAAGCCATTGAACAATTTGCTCCTGAACTAGCTGCCGCAACAACTCATTTAACTCATGGTATGGTCCGTATGGCGGGGGGTCAGAAAATGAGCAGTCGCAAAGGTAATATACTTCGGGCAACCGATGTACTTACAGATGTCGGAGCCGCCACCAAAACACTACATGGCAAAGACGATTCCGATAGTGCCCTAGGAGCTATCAAGTATGCTTTTATTAAGCAGCGACTGGGCGGCGATATCATTTTTGATGTGCAAGAATCTGTCTCCATAGAAGGAAATTCCGGTCCCTATTTGCAATATGCTCATGCCAGAGCTCGCAGTATATTGAGTAAAGCTCATGTTCAGCCCCAACCAGCGACGACCCTAGACCCAGCAGAGCGCCGGTTACTCAGAAAAATAAGTGAATATACAGAGGTGGTGGACGAAGCCGTGCAAGGGCTTGCACCTCATCACATTGCAACCTACTTATACGAACTAGCCCAGAACTTTAACCAGTTTTATGAGACCAATCGAGTTATTGGCGACAAGCGACAAGCTAGCCGTCTGGCTCTGGTAACGGAATATGCCAACGTGCTCAAACAAGGGCTGACACATTTAAACATCCCAGCTCCGGAACACATGTAAATGGCAACAATCGAACAAATCCAGTCTGCACTTCGTTCAGTTGCCAACAAAGATCGAGCCAAAAGTAGTGCCTGGTTCTTTAAAACGGGCCCAGGGCAATACGGGGAAGGTGACAAGTTTTTGGGAATTCGGGTACCAGAGCAACGCAAAATCGCCAGACAGTTTCAAGAAGATTTGCCGCTTGATGAGGTTAAAAGGCTCTTAGAGAGCCCCTGGCATGAAGAGCGATTAACCAGTTTGTTCATTTTGGTAAGTAAATACAAACAAGCTGCCGACAAGGTAAAGCAGGAAATAGCCAGCTTTTATCATAAGAACCGGGCTTATGTGAATAACTGGGACTTAGTGGATAGCTCGGCGCCCTACATCCTTGGCGATTATCTAACCAACCATTCGCGGGCAGTTTTATTACGTTTGGCAAGATCGAACTCAGTGTGGGACCGACGGATTGCCATACTCTCGACCTTTTTATGGATTAGGCAAGGCGAGTTTGAAGATGCATTTAAAGTGATAAATATCCTGCTAAACGACGAGCACGACTTAATTCAAAAGGCCGTTGGGTGGGCGCTAAGAGAAATCGGTAAGGCCGACAGAAAATCTTTGACTACTTTTTTAGACAATCAAGCCAGTATCCTACCACGTACCTCTCTACGTTATGCAATCGAGCATCTTACGCCTGCTCAGCGAGCCCATTATCTTGGGATGAAAAACAAACCAAGTTAGTTTAATAGTTTAAAAGGTTTTATAATAATTTCCAGTAATAGGAGTCGGTGTGCGATATTTTTTTGTCTTTCTGGCCATCGCTATCATCTGGCTAGCAGTCATAACCATGGCAGCTATTGTGCCGGGGGTTCAAACACTTGGACTGTTCTTTGCTGCCCAAACGCTGACACTCATACTATTTATTATTGGGTTTTATAAAAAATGAAACAGCTGCGAACACTCAAAATAATTCGAATGATCTGGTGGTCTGTCAGTACGTTTATGAAGGGCGAGCAACTGATGTTAGGACAGGGCAGTGCCAAGTTGGAAGAGCTTGGTGGCATTTACATTAAATTTCTACAACTGGTGGTCCTTAATCTCGATCCACAAAAACAGGAAAACTACAAAGACTTATTAGCCGTATATGAGCAAAGTCAACCAGATTCAATCGATGTTTGGCAGTATCTAAAGCGAAGTTTATCTGTCTATCAACTGTCACAGATAAAGAAAATCGCCGAACAACCCTTTGCCACTGGCTCCTTTGGTCAAGTATATTTGGCAGAACTAGCAGATGGCCAGCAGATTATTGTCAAAGTTTTGCGGCCAAGTGTTGAGCGATACTTGCGCTATGACCTGCGACTTATTGGGCTGCTCAGTCGAACATTTACCCTATTTGATAAGCAAAATATCATCAATTTTCGGTCAATGTTTAAGCAGTTTAAACAAACTAGTTTACTGGAGACCGATTATATTCATGAAGCACAAGTGGCTAACCATTATTATCAAAAATACAATAATCATCCACATATGGTTATTCCTAAAACCTACTTGGAACTGAGCAATCAGCGAGTCATTGTTCAAGAATATATAGCCGGACTGTCCGTAACTGACGTATTAGCTGTTAAGTCAAATGGAGTTGATCCGGTCGCCTATGTTCGCCAAACAGTCGGCAGTAATCTGTATCAACAGATGAAAGTTGTCGGTGTTGAGCTACTCAGCAAAGCCGTTCTAGGTGAAATTATGCAATCCGACCCGCACCCAGGGAACATTATTTTACTACCCAACGATAAAGTTGCCCTGATTGATTTCGGCATGTCAACATATCTGCAAAGTAACCGTTTTGCATTTTATGAACTGCTGGTTCAATATGTTCGGTACTATTCAGGCAATTTGGCAATCGACGAGTTTGCTATGAGTTCTCTGAAGTTTTTAGAACCAGACTTACTCGAGGCCATCAACCAAGCCGATAAATTATTAACCCAAACAACATCTAGTACCACAACCATGCGGGACAAGATGAAACGAGCTGTTCGCCAACAATTTGAAGAGGAATCTAACCAGCCGATGATAGCCAGGATGCTTGACCAAAATCAAATCTCGAAGATATTGTTTTTTGCCATCAACAAGGGTAATCGCTTTGGCTTTTCATTTGACATGCAGGCCATAAATCTCATGAAAGCCGCCCAAAACTATCGTGTTCTTATGGGCAGACTTGATCCAGAAGCCA
>CAYMBM010000099.1:0-3425 GCA_964388705.1 uncultured Candidatus Saccharibacteria bacterium | reverse complement strand
ATAGCCAAAGACTGTCAACAGACAGCTGGCCACCAAAAAAGCGGCGACGAAGCCAACAATTTGTCGCTTGGTAGACCTAACACCGCGTCTAACGGGCCAAACCGGGATGCCTGCTGTTCGGTAATCTTTTAAACGGTAGATGGCAATGGCGTAAAAGTGAGGCATTTGCCACAAAACCAACATAATGAACAGCAGCAAGGCCGCAATATCAAAATGATTGGTGACCGCTGTGTAGCCAGCCACCAGTGGTGTTGCTCCAGAAATACTACCAACGATAGTGCCATAGATGCTGTGGCGCTTGGCGTAACCATAGGCAAGAATGTAATCAACGTAACCGATCGCTCCGATCCATACCGTTAGATGATTTGTCTGATGATTGAGAGTTAGGAAACCAGCTATTGCAAGAATTCCAGCAAATAGCAGTGCAGCATTGTTGGAAATCATACCGGTTACTAGAGCTCGTTGCTTGGTGCGGCTCATTTTGGCGTCGATTTCTTGATCAAGGTAGTTGTTGACCGCACAGCCAGACGCAATTATGAGAGATATAGCTAGTAGGGTTGCCAGTAAATGCCAAAAGTGAATATGTCCCTTGGAAGCTAACAAAAATCCAGCGGTGGCGTTTAGTGCATTGCCATAAATAATCCCTGGCTTGGTTAGATAATAGTATTCGCGAAGGGTCGAGCTAGTAATTGTGGATACCTCCGGCAACTAGGTTGAATGGGAACAGTATCGTCAGCCCATCTTTGTATTTTCCTCTCATAACAAATTCATTATAACAGTTATGTTTGGGAGCGCGTCGCATGACGGGTAGAATACTAAGTATGTCTAAAAGCCTACCGTTTGAGCTGGCCAAACAACTTGAGATAACAGAGCTGGAATCATACATTAAGCGCGTCGAAAAGGAGATGAGGCAAGCTGTTGAAATACCCAATGTAGATATGGCCACCCCAATTTCTCGGCTGCTCCACACCCCTGCTAAACGATTGCGTCCGTCGCTGGTCATAGGCGTTGTTAAGGCCTACCAACGGCCAATTGATAAGGAAGTTATTCAGGCTTGTGCGGCCGTGGAACTGGTGCACATTGCCAGTCTGGTACACGATGACATTATTGATAATGCCAAGAGTCGCTGGAACATGCCAACCGTTAATGCCGTTGAAGGCGATCATCAGGCGATACTAGTTGGTGATTATCTTTTTGCCAAAGCCTATCAGCTGGCGGCAACTCTAAGTCAGGAACTTGCGGAAGTTATTGGCAGTACCATTGCTGCCATCTGCATGGGCGAAAGCCAAGAGCTGGCTGATGCTCACAATGTCAATCGCAACCAAACATCACTCAAAACAGTTATGAGTAACAAAACCGGGTCACTCATGGCTGCTGCTTGCCATGTTGGAGGACTGTGTGCCAGAGCCAGAGCCACAGAACTAGCCGCTCTTGGTGCTTATGGTCATGATTTTGGCATGGCCTTTCAGATGCTTGATGATTTGCTTGACCTACTTTCTAGCACCAGTCGTATGGGCAAGCCGGTTGGCAACGATATCAAAGAGGGGATATACACTATGGCAGTGTTGTTGGGTCTAAAAAAAGACAAAAGCCGTCAGTTGTCAACATTGCTCAACAAATCTCCCGTACCCCTGAGCACCATAGTTACTTATCTAATTGACGAGGGTTGTATAAAAACCGCTATGGCAACAACCAAAACCTATGCCATTGCAGCGACCAAGGCTTTAGCGAGTACATCGATAGGTCAAAAGTCTCGGCTTTACCACTTTCCACAAAGCTACCTGAATTGGGCTTTCGATAATCTGGTGCTGGAAAAATACCTAAGCGGATTGTAATTTCAGTCTTAGGTTGAGCTACATTATTCTGAACCATCGGTGATATACTAACGTCATAAGCATTAGCATTACAAAAACAACCTATGCCGCCAACCATTATTACCCCTAGTTCAGAAGATAATAATTCTGAAGCACAAAATAATCCAGCCCTTGAGAATTCTGGCTACCAGTCAACCCCAATTACCCAACCCATAGCGCCTCTTACGGCAGAACAGCTGGCTAGTCCGCCGAGTACATTGGATGTTGTGGTTACACCAGCTGTTTCTGCCGTCTCGCCAACAAACCCTGACTTATCGCCACCAGTTTCTGGTTTGCCCATGGCAACTCAAACCCCACCGCCCACAGATATTGCCAAACCACCTGATCCAGTTATTTTTGAAATGTCTAATCAACCGGCAGCGATACCCACTGGTCCGGTAGTATCCTCGGTTCTGCCATCACAACAAACCTCTGGTCTTAATTTTGGTGCACCACGCAAACGTAAAAAAACCTATCTCCTAATTGGTGCAGTGGTGTCGTTGGTTTTGGCGCTGGGTGCAGGATTTGTCTTTGCCTATTACCTCCCAAACCGACCACAAAACGTATATAAGACTGGTCTCAACCATTCAGGCCGAGCGATCACGACCTTGGTCTCCAAAGCAACCGAACAAAAGGCTCTGGATTCGTTCAAAAAAACTGAGATCAATGCCACCGCCGACGCAAGCTTTAATGGTGGCAGTTACAGTGGCACATTTAATGTCAAGCTGGATACCACTAAAGCTGATGGCAATGCTAGCTTTACAGCTAAAGAGACAGGCTCACTTGATAAGGTATTTACCGCCAAGTTTAAAGCAGCACTCGACAGCGGGGCCCAATACCCAAACGCTTATTTTCAGCTTTCCGGCTTTAAAAGCTTCGGTCTTGATAGTTATTGGCCAGCGGTTGCCGATTTTGACGGTAAGTGGATTGCCGTTGAAGCTGCGTACCTAAAGTCCATTGGGGTTCCGCCAACTACTGCCCAGCAAACCGCCCAAAAACAATTTACGACTGCTGATTTTACAGAGCTCGCCAAAACCACTGCAGATGTTACTTCCGAATATGTGCTGACTGCCAATCCCACCAGAGCGGTGTTTGTAAATAAAAAATTTGTTGCTAAGGAATCGGTGGACGGTATTAGCGCCTATCATTATCAAGTCGGCCTCAACAAAGATCATCTCAAAAACTATTGCACAGTGATGGTCGACAGACTCCTAGCCACCAATGCTTATAAAAAATTGCCTTGGGTGGATACTAATAATTTGGAAGCCGAAAAGACATCTATGAAGACCGATTGCGAGGATTCTACCAAAGATATCAAAGAAAGCGACACCTTTGATATGTGGGTAGATGCCAAATACAAACTGATTTACAAGTTTCGGATCACTGACCCGAATAATGCTGAAGCCTACACTGACATCGGTCAGCATTATTCTGGGACCAATGAAGTGTCATTGTTTGTGAATTATCACGATGGTAAATCTAAAAAGATGCAAGCATTTATGTACCCACCCACCTGAAAAACTAAAAAAAATAATTCCTCTTTTGGATGAACGCAAGCACCGACTACCGAAA
>CAYMBM010000098.1:0-3436 GCA_964388705.1 uncultured Candidatus Saccharibacteria bacterium | reverse complement strand
CCGACACAATCCTCCACAAAGAAGACGTGCCGACCGAGTAGTTTATTCAGTCGTCGCACTACAGGTGCCAGGCTCAAACTTTTATCGACTTTGCCATCAGGCCGGCCTAGGTGAGAACAAATAATCAACGCACAATCTTGTTCCAGCAAATATTTAACGGTTGGCAAAGATTTCTTTATCCGGTAATCATCAGAAATTTTGCCGCTGTCAAGCGGCACATTGTAATCCGCTCTGAGTAGCACACGCTTGTCTTTCAGATCGATATCACGAACGGTTTTTTTATGAAACACTACCCACCTCTATCCTCTTAGGATTCTACTCCAACATTCTTACTTTTATTGTATCAGTCGTACCCACCACTCCCGGATATTTTCCAGACGCTGTCACCACCATATCACCTTTGGCTAGCAGCTTGTTCTGCTGCAACCAGTTGGTAAGCCTGGTGGCAGCTAGCTTATCCGCTGGCCGGACGTAACTCTTGGTTCCATACACCAATGCTAACTGCTGAGCTACTCGCCGGTTGGCCGTAATAGCAATGATCGGCATGTCGGGTCGTAGCGCCGCAATCTGCAGGGCCGTTGCTCCAGAAGCAGTCTCGGCCACGATGGCTTTGGCTTCCACGTCTTCGGCTAGCTGGATAACCGCCAACGAAATAGCGTTTTGCCGGCGTCCCGACATTATGTCAGGTGTTTTGGACAACGGCTTATTTTTTTGGCTGTAGCGGATAACTCGCTTCATGACCTGGACCGCTTCTACCGGATATTTGCCAACGGCAGTTTCCTCGCTGAGCATCACGGCATCGGTTCCCAAAATCACGGCAGTGGCTACGTCTGATACCTCAGCCCGAGTCGGCTCCGGCACTTCCACCATACTGGCTAACATTTGGGTGGCCACAATAGTCGGTCGAGCATACTGACGACCCAAGTCGATAATCTGTCTTTGAACAATTGGTACTGATTCAATTTCGGTCTCAATTGCCAGATCGCCCCGAGCAATCATTACCGCGTCGCTCTCTTCTACAATGGCCTCTATATGTTCTACAGCGGCACTGGTTTCAATCTTGGCAATAATCTTGGCATCACTGCCCAGTCCCTTTAGCAATGTCCGCAGTTTACGGATATCGGCTGGCGATTGCACAAAACTGAGAGCCACGTAGTCAATATCATGGGTAGAGCCGTAGGCCAAATCTTGTTTGTCCTTTGTGGTGATAATGTCGCCGCCAAAATCAGTGTCAGGCAGATTAATGCCCTTGCGCTTCACCAGCACACCATCGTTTTCGGCCCGGGTGTGGACAACACCGTCGGCGACACTGGTAACTACCGTGTGCAGTTTGCCGTCAAAAATATACAGCCGCTCACCCCGTTTGACTTTTTTACTGAGGTCATACTGTAGTGGAATGTGGCCGGAACGCTCGTAGTCAGCCTGATACTTAAAGGTCAACACCTGACCTTCCTGTACACTTACAAAACCCTCAAAATCACCTAGCCGGATTTTGGGACCTTGCAAATCCTGAATAATCGCTACTGGTTTGCCGTACTCTTCGCTGGCTTGGCGAATCCAGGTAATTTGCTGTCCCCGCTCGGCTTCAGTTCCATGGCTAAAGTTAAGGCGAATGCCATTGGCACCGGCCTTTATCAAGGCCAAAATTGACTGGTAGTTGTTGGTAGCCGGACCCAGCGTGGCCACAATTTTGACCCGCTTAAAATCGCTAACTGGTACATTTGGTACCTTGTGTGTGGTGCCCATCTTCATTTAGTTATATTGTACCTGGTTATGCTTAGGTGGAACAAGAGAGGCTTAGCCTAAATCATTGCGCGCAAACTGACCAGTGTCTTTAGAACGATTAAATAAATACACAAATAACAAGCCTGCCAATATTGCGTAAAAGATATTAAGACCAAGCGCTACAAAATTGGCATGCCAGGCGATGCCCGGATGAACAAGAGCGCCTCTGGCGGCTTCAAAAACGTGAGTCGGTGGCAAGGCACGGGCAATGTATTGAATTGGATGAGGTAGCACAGATATGGGAAAAAAGACGGCCGTCAATGGCTGAAACAAAAAGACCGTACCCCAACTAATGGCCTGCACTTTGGTCCCAAAGCGAAAGATAAGACCGAGTAGGATGAGGCCCAGCCAGAGTGCGAATAACAGCAAATTGATAACAAAAAACGTTAGATTTACGATCCCCAAGCTAAAAATATTGAAATGGAAAAAGATTGATGACCAAAGCACCAGCATAACCATGACACCGGCAGTTCGTAACAAAGCTGCAATAGCGTGGGCAGCAATGTATTCCCAGCCGGCAATTGGCGCAATAAATAAGTTGGTGAGATTATGTGACCAGACACTCCAAAGACTACTAACCGTCATATTGTATTGGGTGACCGTCACAGTTTCCCACAATAAGATACCGAGCAGCAAATAGTGTGCATTGATGGAGGTGCGATTACCCACTATAAAGACGTTGATTAGACCAAACAAAATCACATTCATCAATGGAAAGAACACAATGTCATAGAAAATCTCAAGCGAGCGACGGGTAATGTAAAGCTCCTGCAAAACTAAGGCTCTGATCCGACGCCAAACACCACCAAATATCATTTACCCCTCCGTGCTATTTCCAAGAAAACACCTTCTAAATTGTCGTGTCCAAACTGTTCGACAAGATCTTTGGGACGACCCTGACTAACAATCTGACCTTTGTGCATAATGATCACATCGTCGCAAATTCGGCTGACTTCGCTCATGTTATGGCTGGTAAATAATATTGACATACCGTTACGCGTCCTTAGTTCCTCAATCAGACTGAGCGTCTTATCGGCAATATCCGGATCAAGCGACGCTGTGGGTTCGTCCATAAGAATCAATTCTGGATCATTCAACAAGGCCTTTACTAAATTTGCTCTGGTACGCTCACCAGCCGACAAATCCCAGTACTTGTGTTTGGCCAAATGACTAATTTCAAAATACTCCAGTAGTTCAGCAATCTTCGTTAAAGGACTTTGGACTCTATACAGCTTGGCAAAGATGAGCAAGTTTTCTTTGACTGAAATTCGTCCCTGCAGTGTGTTGTAGGCTGAGGCAAAGTTGATGCGTTGCAAGCAGGCTTGACGATGTTTGGCAAAGTCGTGGCCAAAATAGTGAATCTGACCAGCTGTTGGTAAGGTGATACCGACCAAAATTTGGATAGTCGTTGATTTGCCGGCGCCGTTTGGACCAAGCAAGCCCAGTACCTGACCTTTCTTGATTTCAAATGAAATACCATCGACAGCCCGAAAAGCATCATAATCTTTGACCAGGTTTTTTACACTTAAAAGAATCTCGGACATATCAGTAGCGTAGCATTTCTGGAAATATTTCTAAAATCCCGAAGATTATGAAATATGGTGATCCCAAGGAGAATCGAACTCCTATTGCCAGGATGAAAACCTGGTGT
>CAYMBM010000097.1:0-3453 GCA_964388705.1 uncultured Candidatus Saccharibacteria bacterium | reverse complement strand
CCGATTAGGTAAAAAACCTTTGTTTTTGGAGTATAAAACCATTGATAAGCCAATGCTTGTCATCTTCGGCGAGGAAGACGAGTATACCTATACGGCTGGTGGGACTAAGCAAGCATTAAACCTATTAAAAACTCATACTAATAGGAACATTCGTGCTGAATGTGGCTTTGTTAGCGTACAGGGAGCCGACCATAGCTTCCATGGCTATGAACAAGAGTTTGGCAATCAGGTTGCACAATGGTTAAACAAATAAAGTCTAGGCCCTTTGCAGTTTTTGACATTGACGGCACACTTATTCGTTGGCAGCTGTACCATGCTGTGGCTGATGCCCTAGTAAAACTTGGCTTTGTCCAAGCCGCCACTTTTCAGTCTGCAAAAGACGCTCGAATGATCTGGAAGCGTCGATCTTACTCAGAAGCCTTTAAGACTTACGAGCAAGCACTAGTTAAAACATATGAAAAAATACTGACCGGGCTCGACAGCCAGCACTTTGAACAAGCTGCCCAAGCCGTATTCAACGAGTATAAGGACCAGGTACACATCTACACCAGAGACCTTATTAAACAACTTAAGCATCAAGGCTATCTTCTATTCGCCATTTCCGGTTCGCAAACTGAAATTGTATCTAAAATTGCCGATTATTATGGTTTTGACGCCTGTGTTGGTAGTACCTACACGAAAAAACAGGGTCGCTTCACAGGCGAGGTGCAGACCACAGTGGGTGGAAAGCACACCATTCTAAAGCGACTAATACACGATCACCACGCCACACCAAAAGGTAGCATTGCAGTTGGCGATAGTGAGGGTGATATCTTAATGCTACAAATGGCAGACACACCGATTGCTTTTAATCCAAGCAAGAATCTATACGACCATGCCGTCAAAAAGCACTGGAAAATTGTCATTGAACGAAAAAACGTCTGGTACGAATTGGAGCCCCGTAATGGATCGTACGTTTTGGTTTAAACAATCCAGGGAGCCATTGTTTGGTGAGCTAGTGTGGAGTCGGCCCGAAAATCGATCTGCAGCCGGCAAGTTGTTAATAGTTGGGGGAAATTTGCATGGTTTTTCAGCCGTGGCTCAAGCCTATGCTGCGGCCGACAAGGCAGGTGTTGGTACGGCCAGGGTACTCTTACCAGATGCCATTAAAAAAACCGTTGGCAAGGTTCTGGACAATGCCAGTTTTGTACCATCGACACCAAGCGGCAGCTTCTCTCAGCGCGGACTAGCCGAACTAATCGAGACTGCTAACTGGGCTGACGGGGTATTGATGGCCGGTGATTTTGGTCGAAACAGCGAGACTGCCATCTTAATAGAGAAGTTCTTAACCAAATATTCTGGACCAGTGACCATAACCAAGGACGTGGTTGAATACATTAGTTCTAGTCCGCAGCTAGTAGAACGTCGGCAAGAAACTTTGGTGGTTTGTAGTCTATCGCAATTGCAACGACTGCTGACGACTCTAAAATATCCTAGAGCCATCTCGCTAAGCATGAGCCTACTTCAACTGGTCGAACTACTGCATGACGTCACGCAGACCTATGCTTTTAGCGTCACCGTTAAACACCAAAATAATTTAATTGTGGCTGTTGCTAGCCAGGTCAGCACAACTGTCGATGATGATACTCGGGATTTATGGCAAGTGCGAACGGCGGCCAGTCAAGCCGTGTGGTGGCTGCAAGTACCAACAAAGCCTTTCGAAGCCCTAACTACTGCACTTTGTAAATAAAAGAATCAAGAAACCCGATTCGAGAGAGGATTCTCGAATCGGAATGAGCAAAGCCGACAGAAAAGGCAAGAACTCAACCCGAAAATGTAAAATACGGGTTGAGTTCTGTCTAAAAAGTCGTGCTTTGCGATGGTGCCGAGGGAGGGACTTGAACCCTCATGATATTGCTATCACCGGATTTTGAGTCCGGCGCGTCTACCAATTCCGCCACCTCGGCATAACGTGAGTGTGGAAACAGCGTTATTGTACTATAATCATATCTGTTAATACAGCACAAGCATAATGGCAAATAATGATTCAAAACCTCAGACGAGTGGTGACAGTTCAGCTGTTGGTCTAATTCGGGGAAAAATCGCTCGACTGTATCAATCTGAACCAACCGCCAAGGCCGAGCTGGCTGAAGCTGAGGCCGCCACCAAGCGATCGAAACATCAAGAATACATGTACCGCTTGAGTACGTCAGGCAAATCCTTGGCCGAAATTCAAACTGCTTGGCATAATTACTACATCGGATTACCCGACGACGAAAAGCATCAGGTGTGGCAAGAATTTTACACTGTCAACAGCCAGACTCACTTATATGATAGTCATCCCGAGAAGAGTCATAACCCGCTTGTGCCAGTAGAAAAACTACCGAGCAAAGGTTGGAAATCGCCAGACAACACCGCCAAAAGTCCACGCTCAGTAAGCGAGTTAAAGTCAGAGCTCTTGAACCGGGCTAGCGCAACCCACCGACCAACTCGTCGGCAGCACTTTAAGTCCTTACTGTTTGGTCTAAGCGTTGGGACAGTGGTAGTCTTAGTACTCCTCTTTAGCTTCTTTAATGAACGTTTTATCGCTCCTTTCATCACCCCCAGCCGAGCAGTGAGTTCCACACCGATTATTGTTGACCCAAATAGCACCGCGGCCGGGCCTGATCCCAAAATTATTATTCCCAAAATCAATGTTGAGTTGCCCATCATATTCGATGAACAATCCATCGATGAAAAGGCCGTCCAGCGCTCACTCCAAGACGGTGTCCTGCATTATCCGACAACCTCGTACCCTGGAGAGCTAGGTAATGGCGCCATCTTTGGACATTCCAGCAACAATATTTTGAATAAAGGGAAATACAAATTTGCCTTTGTGCTACTCAAAAGATTGGAAGTCAACGATACGTTTATGATTGATTACAAAAGTAAGCGTTATGTCTATAAAGTTTTTGATACAAAGATCGTCAAGCCAGAAGAAGTAGACGTGTTAACCACGACTGATAAAACCGCTTCCTTTAGCCTGATTACCTGTGATCCGCCCGGCACCAGTATCAACCGACTAGTCGTCTCTGGTGAACAGATTAGTCCAGACCCGGCGTCTAACAGCGCAAGTACCGCCGATAAAAATACTCCACCGCCCAAGATACTGCCCAGCAATGCCCCGTCATTATGGCAGCGGTTTAAAGATTGGATAACCAGCTAGCGCCAAGCCTTTGTTTACGGTGTGACTTTTAGTTCGGTTCTAACCAGGGCAGGGCGGCCGGGTACTACTACTGACGGACTAACGGTAAAGAGCGCTTTGTAGTCGCGGTCAAAAAACGGAGTGAAGCTAGGATCTGCCTTATTAAGACCTTGGGCATTGGTACCATCAAACTCAAATACCTGCAACGTGCCGTCACTGATAGCTGTCAGACGATGACCATCCATCCAGGTAGCCTTTTGGGTCAGAGGAATATTCAATTTAGTATCAAA
>CAYMBM010000096.1:0-3473 GCA_964388705.1 uncultured Candidatus Saccharibacteria bacterium | reverse complement strand
TAAATGGCAACGGCGGATCAACAGCAATAACCATTCAGTCCGCTGCCAATGGAACAACAGGTATTGGTAACAATGCTGTGACCAATACCATTCAGGTAGGTACGACTAGTACTAACACGGGGCACACCCAAACTATCAACATCGGCAACCTCAATGCTGCCGGCACTACCAATGTAACTGTTGGAACAGGAACTTCTGCAACCGCCGGCACCACAACCATTCAAGCTTTTGGGGTTCTGACCCTCCAAGGTGGAGCAAACTCTATTTTGAAGTCTTACGATGTTTCAGCCGCTTCAACTAATTCTGGTGCACTTGCAGTTCGTACAGGGAATTCGAGTACATCCGGGAATACAGCTGATTTAACCATTGCAACTGGTAATGCCACCAGTGGTAACTCTGGTAATGTAACTATTGGTGCCGGTACTGCTACTGGTACAGCTGGTGGCGTACTAGTGAAAAATGGTACAGATTCGGCTAATGCTTTCCGAGTCCAAAACGCCGCCGGCTCGACAACTTACTTTGGGGTTGACACTACCGGCAACGGTACAATCAGCCTGCAAACCCCTGCCAGCGGTACAATAAATATTGGCACCACTAATGGCTCCATAACAGTTAACATTGGTAAAACAGACGGCACAGGTTCGCTAGTAGTCAATGGTAATTCAACGTTTAAGGGTCATATTATATCTGGTAATCTCAATAGTCACACTACCACCGTTAGTGCCGTGACCGCAAACTGTGGTACCGGTTGTACCGCCAGCGTTAGTGGTTACGATACAGCTGGGCTGATTACTCTAACTATGGGCACCGGTGCAACTACCGGTACTCAGGTAACACTAACGTATGGTGATGCCTATGTCAGTACTGCTCCACAAGTGGTCATTACACCGGTAGACGTTGACCTGGCAGGTGGGGCAGTCTACCCGCAATATTACATACACAGTGCTACTGCAACTTTTGATCTCAAGGCTTACGCGGCCTTTAGTGACTCAAAAGTTTATTACTTTAGTTATCATGTAATTCAATAAGAGTCGGCTACCAAGCAAATAACGTAATATTGTGCGACGTAACAATTTTCAATATTTACCTATGAGGATATCAGCCGACTATTAGTATTCAACAACGTTTACGTTTACCATTAAAAATGGTAAACTATACTTATCAACAACGAGGGTAAAAGCAACAGTGAAACGCATCATTGCGGTGTTAAATCAAAAAGGCGGGGTGGGTAAAACCACTACCGCTATTAATGTGGCGACTTATTTGGCTAAAGCTGGTCAACGAGTATTACTTGTAGATTTTGATCCACAAGGCAATGCTACTAGTGGCCTTGGGATTGATAAGACCTTAATATCTAGTAGTACGTATGATTTTATATTGAAACAAGTGTCCCCAGAACAAGTGGTGCATGAAACCGCTATTGCAGGTCTTGACATCCTACCAACAAACGCCCGGCTAGCAGCGGCCGAGATAGAGCTGGTTGATCAAGAACAAAGAGAAACAGTGCTGCGTAGAGCGCTCGAGCCGTTTGATCACGACATTATAATTATCGACTGTCCTCCGGCACTCGGGCTATTAACAATTAACGCTCTAGCAGCGGCAAATTTTTTGTTGATTCCTGTTCAGGCGGAATATTATGCGCTTGAAGGCCTTGGCCAATTGCTGGAAATATTTCAATCAGTCAAACAGAACCTTAATCCTAGTTTAGAAATTTTGGGTGTAGTTGTAACTATGTACGATAATCGCACTAGCTTATCGCAACATGTTCACAATGAACTTCAAAAACATTTTGGTGTAAAAGTTTTTGATGTAGTGATTCCACGCAACATTCGATTAGCCGAAGCCCCCAGCCACGGTAAACCAATTGCTCATCATGACAAATGGTCTAAAGGGGCGCGAGCCTACAAACAGTTAACAAAGGAGGTAATGAAGCGTGTCTAAAGCTAAAACAGGACTAGGGCGGGGACTAGAAACACTTATACCAACTGATTTTGATGTCGGATTGTTACTGGACAGCAAAGAACGAATACAAAATTTATTCATTTCTGCCCTTGTGCCAAATCCCGACCAGCCACGGAAACATTTTGATAAACAAGCTCTTGACGAATTATCGACATCCATTAAGCGCTTCGGGGTGATCCAGCCGATAATTGTTACGCCAAAAACAGCTGATTCGTATGTAATTGTAGCCGGAGAACGGCGTTGGCGGGCTTCCAAAATGGCCGGTTTAGAAAAAGTTCCGGCGATAGTTAGAGCGGAAAAAGAACTCGAACAACTGGAGATTTCGCTGATTGAGAATGTCCAAAGGGTTGACCTGTCACCATTGGAGCAGGCGGTTTCTATTGAGCGGTTACACCAGCAATTTAATATGAGCTACAACGATATTGCTGAACGTCTTGGTAAAGCAACTACAACCATCAACAACATTGTAAGGTTACTCCAATTACCACAGGCTGCCAGAAAAGCGTTGCAATCAGGACAAATCACCGAAGGACATGCTCGTGCTGTACTGGCCTTAAAAGGTGACGAGTCAAAACAAGTCGAATTATTACAGTTAATTGATAAAAACCATTGGTCAGTCCGACAGGCTGAACAATTTGTCCAGACCTATAAACAAGGCCTATCTAATCCTCGAGCAGTTCAAGCTCATATGTCCACTCAAACACCTGAAACAGACCTTCTTGCCGAGCACCTACAGACGAAAGTGACGATTAATCGTACAGCCAAAGGTGGCAAACTAGAAGTACACTTCGTTTCCGAAGAAGACTTACAACGTATTTTGAAAACTCTTAGGTCCGAAAACTAGAAACTGCCGGCCTTATTTATCGGAAAGATACGAAATGATAATTTCCCAACTATATCACTGGTTGGTATAGTGCCGAAGTAACGTGAGTCCAGGGAATTTGTCCGGTTATCGCCACAGACAAAGACTTCATCTTTGCCCACCACAATATCAACATTGCCAGGTGTAAGTGACACAGTTTTCTGATAGTTGGTGCCAAGATCGGCATTATAGCCATTAGGGTGTTCGGTGTTATAAATTGTTATTTTGCCATCGTTGACTATGACGTGATCGCCCGGTAGGCCGATAACCCGCTTAATCAGCTGTTTTTCCTCCGAACCATTCAACTCAAAAAGACCTCGCTTAATAAAGATAATTATGTCGCCATGGTGAGGTATATAGGCATGGCCGGTTACCCTAGCAAGTGTACGTGGCAGTTTATCAACAATTAACCGGTCGTGATTTTGTAATGTTGTTTCCATACTTGGTCCATCGACCTCGTATGACTGGAATACAAATGTAATAAGCACTAGTGCTACCAAAGGGGCGGCGATTAGAATGAGGACAGTAGATATAACACTCTTCCAGCCCTCTTTTTGGGGATCTTCTGGGCCCCCAACAACTATTGTTGGCTCATCAGTTGGTGGAAGTGTAGGTTGTGCTGGGTTGAGTGGTTGAGGCGGGCCTTGTA
>CAYMBM010000095.1:0-3493 GCA_964388705.1 uncultured Candidatus Saccharibacteria bacterium | reverse complement strand
AGTTAAACGACAAGTCAGTAAGACTGTTTGGCATGAAGTCGCCCATTACTTTGGTCTAGACCACGATCGTATCCACCATCTGGAGTCAAAACCACCGAAACCATAAGCTTTTGATATACTAGGCTTATGGAGCCTGCTAGGCCAAAACGTTTTGAACCATTGTGGCACATCGAGATTGCCGTTGTTGCCGCTATTATCTTCCAGTTGCTTTTAATTGATTCCTTGTCGGTTGGTCCAAAATATTTGATTGCAGCCATGGAATTGCTGTTGGTTGGCGCCCTTCGGGTGATTGCGCCAGTTAGGCATAACCTTGCTAGTCGAGTCAGACGCTTCGCTGGTTTATTACTAACCGGGCTTATATCATTTGCTAATATCACCTCATTGGTACTAGTCTGTCGCCACCTTTTAGAGGGTACCCAACCGTCAACCGGACGTCAGCTTATTTTATCGGCCTTTGTTATTTACCTAACTAATATCATCATTTTTGGATTATGGTACTGGGAGCTGGACGGCGGTGGCCCCGGCGGCCGGGGAACCCATCGCCCACCAGTGGATTTTTTATTTCCACAAATGAATACGCCTGCAATCATCACCGAACAACCGAATTGGCAGCCAACTTTTATGGATTATTTGTTTGTTTCCATCACCAATGGCACAGCCTTTAGTCCAACTGATGCCATGCCACTCACCCATCGAGCGAAATTACTTATGGCCATTCAGGCCATCGTATCACTAGGTACCGTGGCCTTAGTTGCCGCTCGGGCGATAAATATCCTAGGTTAAAAACACGACTCGTTTAGAAGTGTTGACGAATATGCGCCATGGTGTAGTCCCAGGTGGCATCGGTCTTTTTGTGTGGATTAAAGATATTATCCGGATCAAAGATGTGTTTTGCTTCTTGGAAGGTCATTAACATGTCTTTGCCGTACATCTGTTCGAGCCACGGCCCACGGACCATGCCATCATTATGCTCACCACTGAGCGAACCTTTGTACTTTAAAACCAGTTCATTGACTTCAGTCATGGCCGGTCGAAGCTTTGATCGCTCGGCTTCCTCTTCAATTTTCATCAGTGGAATAACATGAAAATTCCCGTCTCCCATATGTCCTGCCACCGTTGCCAGTAGTTTATATTTATTCACAATTGCTCTCAGCTGCGGCAAAAATTTAGGTAAATACTGTGGCTGGACCACCAAATCATCAATAAATGGTGCGGTGTGTTTGTCATGCACCTTTTTTCTAAGCAAATTAAAGCTTTCCCGGCGCATGATCCAAAATTTACGAGCTTTGGCCTCAGTCTCATCTTCTTCGAACAACGCATCATGGCCGTACTCTCGCAAATCTTCACGCATAATGTGAACCTTTTGCTTAACTTCCGCTGGAGTTTCACCATTGAACTCGACCAACAACACCATCTTGGGAATGCCGCGCATGAGCTTGAGGGCATCAGGAATAAGTTGTAGCCCCAGCTTGATCATTCCTCCCCAGCCTAGATTTTGGTGAAAATAGAAAAACAACTTAAAGCTAAGCATCAGGGTGTAGTTGTCAAAGCCTTCGAACGTTGCCGGATTATGACTGAGGACTTTGTTTATGACGTCGCCAAGATTGTCAGTGTGGCGTAGGAAAATAACTAAAGTGCCAGAGTTTTTGGGTGCCGGAACTAGTCGAAACTTGATATCCGTGACTAAGCCTAAAGTGCCTTGGGCACCAATAATAACTTGGGTGAGATCAAACAAACCCGTATCTCGATCCCAAACATTCCACAGATGATAGCCGGTGGAATCTTTGCTGACCGCTGGCTTGGCCGCTTTGATTTTGTCGTAGTTATTTTCAAGCAGGTTAAAAAGCTGCTTATACAACTTGCCCTCAAAGTCAGTTTGGGCCATTTTAGCTTCAAGCTCGGTTTTGGTCAGTGGTTTGACGGTGTAGCTCTGACCATCAGCTAGTACCACCTCTAGCTCGGTGACAAATTTTTCGGTTTTGCCGTACTGGAGTGACTTTTCACCACCAGCATTGTTGGATACCATGCCACCAACCGTGCAAAGTTCGCGGCTGGCTGGATATGAGGGCATCAAAGCTTGATGCTTGAGGGTTTCGGCTTCAAAATCTCGATAAAAAACCCCCGGCTGAACATGCCCCATTGTCGATGTTACCTCGCTAATTTTTGTAAAATACTTCTTGAAATCAACCACAACTGACTCGCTTAGGGTTCCACCAGACATGCAAGTACCAGCGCTGCGAGCAGTGAGCGATAGTCCAGGTACCATCGATTTGTGGGCGGCCACAGTTTTTACTAGTAAGGCCACGTCGGAAGTGTTTTTGGGGGCCACTACTAGCTGGGGCACTATCTCAAACAGCGAGGCATCGTGACTGAATTGATCACGTATAGCCAAACTATCATCAATATCACCACTAAAGCCACTATTTTTTAGGGCCTGGACGAATGCTTCCATACCGCTTTAGCTTAACGGTATTGTTTAGCTGGCGCAAGCCGTTTAACAGCTTACATTTACCGACCTTACATGCTACCATTGAACCAACCAAGCATAAGCAACAAAGGCAAAAATTGAGCAAGCACAACATAGTTATAGTCGGCGGCGGATTTGGTGGGATTAAGGCGGCGCTAGAGTTGGCTAAAGATCGCCGTTTTCATATCACTTTAGTGAGCGATAGAGAGAATTTCCGCTATTACCCCAGTCTGTATCGGACAGCGACTGGCGGCCGACGGATTATTTCTAGTATCCCCCTGAGCGAACTCTTCGAGGGTAAATCGGTACATCTGGTAAATGATACCATCGTCAGCTACGACGCCAAGCATCGACATATTAAGACTAAAAAGCACCATGTTATCTCCTACGACGGACTCATACTGGGACTTGGTACCAAAACTAATTTTTTTGGCATTAAAGGCCTGGAAGAATACTCTTATGGTATTAAGTCAACGGACGATGCCGAACGACTAAAACAACACTTGCATCGGCAACTCATTGAACAAAATCATTTAGATCTAAACTATGTGGTGATTGGTGGGGGGCCAACTGGAGTTGAGCTAGCGGGCATCCTACCTAGTTATCTTAAGGCCATTAGTAAGCGTCATGGTATTACCCACCCCCGTATTCACGTTGATTTAGTGGAAGGAGCTAAACGCTTACTGCCTCGTATGCCGCGGTCTTACTCACGAACCGTAGCTCGACACCTGCGCAAACTCAAAGTTCGCTTGTACCTCAACACCCAAGTCAAAGCCGAAACTACCGATGGATTAATGGTCAATGGTCGTAAAATACTTAGTCATACGGTTATCTGGACAGCTGGTGTCAGCAATAATCCGTTCTTTGCCGACCAAGAATTTCAGTTAGCCAAAAACGGCCGGGTCCGGGTCGACCAGTATTTACAGGCCGAGCCTGGCGTATATGTTGTTGGCGATAATGCCGACACGCCCTACTGCGGTATGGCCCAAACTGCCTTGTATGATGGTAAGTTTGTGGCCCATAACC
>CAYMBM010000094.1:0-3496 GCA_964388705.1 uncultured Candidatus Saccharibacteria bacterium | reverse complement strand
GGCCGGTGGACGGATCAGTAACGTTCTCGAACGGACTTTTTACAAATACCGACTTAACCAGAGACAAGTGCTTGTCCTGTAACCATTTGGCTGCTTCATCAGCTTTCTTATTGGTTTCAGCGATTGATGTACCATTCTTGCTATAGAACGAAATAGCCATGTCGATTGGCTGTACATCCCCGCCAGTCGCGCCAAAGTATGGCACAAAGTATTGAACGGCCGCTGAAGAGGGCAGTTTGCCAGATTTTTGGGCATCTTGTTCAAGAGTCTTGGCAGCAGCTTTGGCATCAACCCCATCTTTATACTGGATTTGGATGGTAAAGAAATTATCAGCACTTTGTGACTGGACGGTTTGGACATCTCCGCGTTTGAGGGCTAGGTCTGATATCGGCTTGGCAACATCACTATCTACTTTTGCCGGGTCGTTGACAAAGTATGTTCCGCTGACAATAGACAAGGGTATATTGACACTTGGGAATCCTTCGCGCCCCAGTAAGGTAGTGTAACTAAGCCCACCAAAAAAAACCAAAGCCACCCAGAGTACAGCCGTCAAACGTGCTCGGTTGAAAAAGAAAATTGTCAGCTTAGGCAGCAATCGGTCTCGCGGTAATTTGGTAGTTAATTTCTTGTGCTTAGCTGCCACAACATACTCCTCTAATTTAGTTACATCGTAACAGACAGCATAAAAAATATGAACTTTGAAAGTCTTTAGTACAACAGCATTGCCAATTCTAGGATGTCATTCTAGTAGTGATCGGGGTTTTCTAAGTGAATCAACGCCATCATTATGGCTAATTCGTTTAACCGGGTGCGGCTTAACTTGCCGTGGGTCAGGATATGAATACCACCCTGGGCAGCACCAATTTTGTTATGTTTGGTTAACCCAATCTGTTTAAACGCTTGGCTACCATCATAACCTTCCAAAATAAGCTCAACCATAGCAGCGGGCCATTCAAACGATGGCGATAAACCTAAGTGAAAACGCTTGCCGTCATATATGGCGCAGACCGTTGTTTCAAAGTAGCCAGACTTTGTGCCGGGGGATTTGAACATGCCACTTTCTAGTCCAAAGCTATAAGTACAATTTTTAAAAGATTGCTCGGCCCGTTGCTTGGCGCCCAAGACGGTGTCTTTCAGTGTTTTGGGGTGTCCGAATTCTTCAATAGTGACCTCAACACCTTTGACCAGCGCGCCCTTAAATAGTTTGTGATTTACGACAAGATTTTTTACAGCTGCGATCTTTGTGGGATTTTTGGAGCCAACATTGATTATCATGATAAGAAGTATATCAACTAACAATACTTATGCTTGGTCCAACATTATTTGCGAGATTAGCGCTATACAATTGCTAGAACAAGGAAGCCGGCCGCAAAAATGAGTAGCCACGTAAAGATGGTGTCTTCGTACCTATCCAATAGGTAAAAATAAGGTAAAGCAATCAAAAATTTTATAAATCCTAGAATAATGACCTTAGCAAAGCCAGCATGCTGGCCAAAAACAAGACCCAGAACTATGACTAACAGAAAATATACCAGTGCGGCTTTGTAGAATTGAAACGTACTACTGACTGACTTTGCTAAAGCAAGAACAACTACAAAACTAAGAATAAATCCAAACATTGACTTAAACTATAAAGCGTAAGATGCACTATGTAAACGCTTATACTTGGTACCCGCGGAGGGATTCGAACCCCCGACTTTCTGTTCCGAAGACAGACGCTCTAATCCACTGAGCTACGCGGGCATACTATCATTATAGTGTACTTTTGTTGCAATCCTGTTGTGGGTACGCAGCCTATGGCAGTTTGAACAAACAAGCTCACAATTCTTCAGTTCCTCTTTTAATTTCTTGGCGCTTCCATAATTGATCAGTCTGTTGATTGTCATAGTTTTCTTACCTACATGATCAAAATCCATGACAAAGTATGGGTAGTTCTTTTTGCAATCTGTACAAGGTGATGCTTGTTTAAGATCATTAAGCCACTTTCTCAAATCCCGACGCTTTTGTTGGGCTTTCTCAATATATACTTCACGATTAGCATAATAATGACGACGAATTGCTGCCCTTTGTTTCTCTATGTCTTTCCACGGCACGAAGGGATTATACTACAAATATAAGTTCGAATCCAAGCACTACAACTCACTGAGCTACGCGGGCACGTGCACGGATTATATCAGAGCCGCCTCTGTTATAATAGTTTGATATGTGGTTAAAACTGGGATTGACCAAAGCCAAAGCCTTCCTATTGTCTAAGCAGACTCAAAAAATAACAGGGCTTGTTGTATCTGGCTTTGTGGTCCTAAACGTAGGGATTTGGCTGGTCTTTAGAACCCGAACCTATCCAAACACCACACTGGCCAATAGGCATATTGGTAGTATCTCTACCATCCAAGTTGCTAAAAAAGCCGCTGATTTACAGCTGTTGCCATCGAACCTGGCGCTGACTTATAAAGATAAAACTACCAACATGGATGTTAATAAGCTTGGGCTAAGCATAGATGCTAACGATAATATCATACAGGCCAGTCAAGTCAGAACTTGGTTGCCAATCAACAACCTTTTTGTATCTCATCATTTGAAGCTCCTGGTTGCGGTCGACTACCCAACTTATCTCAAGGCTCTTGGTCAACTAGCCCAAGTCCATCGTCAAGATCCTACTAACGCCTCCATTGTAATAACTAATGGCACTTTTTCTATTAAGCCCGAAAGTTACGGATACAAGCTAGACGAAAAAATCACACTCAACACAGTCGTCCAAGCCCTGGGTGACGGACAGCAAAAGATAACATTACCAGTTGAGATAATAAAGCCAGATATTACCCAGTTAACACTGAAAGATAGTTTGGGAGTACTGCAAAAGCAGCAGGCGGTGTCGCTAACCTTTCGTTACCAGTCCAAGAGCATCAAACTGACAGGTCCAGATATTGCTGCCTGGTACGAGCCAACTAATGGGTCGTATACATTGTCCGATGCACGTATCAAAGCTAAATTGCTGGCCATTGCCACTAGCTTTGGTGTCAATCTGCAAAATATCAATGAAGCAGTTAGCGCTACCAAACGAGCACTAACTCAAACTGAATCATTAGACTTTACCTTTGTACCGGTACCGGTGAGCCGTGCTTTCACCTATTGTGTTCGTTTGAAGAGCGTTGACTCAAGCTATCAAACTGCGTTCGAAGCCAAACTTAAGGCCGTCTATGCCGATGGTCGCGGCTGGTCACTGGGTAACCAAATCTCGTACACACAGGTAAGTAGTGACTGTAACTTTACCGTTTGGCTTGCATCAGCTGACCAGATGCCAAGTTTTGGCACGATATGTGATGCCAATTGGAGTTGCGAAGTAACCCCCAACGTCATTATTAACTTTGATCGATGGCGTTATGCTAGTACCGCTTGGAATAACGGTGGTGGAGGACTCGACGAATACCGATCCATGGTTATTAATCACGAAACCGGCCACTGGTTTGGATTTGGGCATAGGAGTTGCCCGGGTGCT
>CAYMBM010000093.1:0-3529 GCA_964388705.1 uncultured Candidatus Saccharibacteria bacterium | reverse complement strand
AGTCGGTAATGTTCAGTCTGTTGATAATTTTTACACGGCCGCCCAAAATGGTACCTTACCGCAGGTTTCCTGGGTAGCACCATCATTTGAAGTCAGTGAGCATGGTCCATCGCCAGTTAGTTCTGGCCAAAGCTATGTAACTAGTCTAGTCAACGCGGTCATGAATGGTCCAGACTGGAATTCCACTGCCATTTTCGTATCGTGGGACGAGTGGGGCGGCTTTTATGATCATGTGGTACCACCATCGGTTGATGTGAACGGCTATGGATTACGAGTGCCAGGCATAGTCATTAGTCCATATGCCAAGCAAGGTTATATTGACCATCAGACCTTAAGCTTTGACGCTTATCTTAAGTTTATTGAAGATGATTTTTTGGGAGGTCAAAGAATCGATCCTCTGACAGATGGCCGGCCGGACCCCAGACCACTAGTTCGCGAGAATGTATCAATTCTGGGTGATCTGACGAACGATTTTGACTTTAGCCAATCGCCACGTTCACCGATGCTCTTGCCTGTTCATCCGACAACCACACTTGCGCCGACAGTTCCATTTGTGCCGCGGATTGATACCGTTACGACTGGCAATGGTTCGGCCACCGTTTCCTGGACAATGATATTTGGTAACGGCGGGTCGCCATTGACTGGTTCGGTGATTACTCCGTACATTGATGGCGTGGCCCAACCCCAAAGGGTATTTAATAACGGGTCTCTGACGCAAACAGTTACTGGACTGACTAATGGCAAGAACTACACTTTTAAGGTGGCTGGCGTTAATGCTTTAGGCACAGGTTACTTTTCAAAGCCAAGTGTGGCTAAGATGGTTGGTACACCCACAGCGCCGCGCAATCCCAAGGCTCTTCCCGGCAATGGTACGGCCAAAGTTTCCTGGACAGCACCTTCAAGCAACAATGGTGCGCCGATCACCAGCTATATAGTTATCCCGTATATTGGTTCAACAGCTCAAAAAGCCCAAGGATTTACTTCGACTGCTTTATCGGAAACACTTACTGGTCTAACTAATGGAACGACCTACACGTTTAAGGTTTATGCAAAAAATATTTATGGACTAAGCCCTTTATCAACCGCAACGTATCCCACGATTGTTGGTTCCCCCTTGCCGCCAACTGGCGTAACGGTAACGGCTGGGACTGGTAGGGTGACAGTACACTGGACAGCACCTAGTAGTAATAATGGTTCTGCTATCAACGGCTATGTTATTACCCCGCTTGATGGCTACAACATGCTATCACCGATAACTTTTAATTCAACTTCTACGACTCAGACAATTACCGGGCTAAATCCAGGCACGACATACACGTTCTGGGTGTCAGCCAAGAACAGCCGAGGTATTGGTCCTCACTCAATACTGTCTCCAGCAGCTACACCAAATTAGATCGTAACTAACTAAGTTTTTTGCTAGTTTTAGCTTTTGGAGAGCTCTTTTTTAACTGTTGGCGTTTTTCTTCTTGCAGAGCTTGAAACAAATCATTCATCTGCTGGGTTTTTTGGTTTAACAAAATTTGCAACTGTTCAATCTGAGCCATAAGATCATAGCATTCAATCTTCAACTTGTTGATCTCGTCCATAATTATTGGATATTATACCGGATAACTTTTTGGCCATCAAACCGAGCCAGCATTGGTTTCCGGGACGAGCATAACTGGTATTTAACTACTGTGCCATAAAGCCCAGGTTCTTCAATGCTTTTACGATGTCACCGACAGTATATGCTGTAGAGCCGGTAGATCCAGTGAAGGTTGTGTTGCGAAATACGCCGTTTGTGGAACCGGCCGTAGTTACAGCCACGTCGCCCGTACCAGATTGCTGGGCAACCGGAGCGGCGTTGAAGAAGCCAACTTTTTGGGTGGTACCGGTACCAAACTTTGTTCCAGTGCTTGTGCCGAAAGAAAAGTTAGCTGCATCGACGAAGGCAAACAAAGCATTGGTGCCATCGTCAGTAATGGCTAGTTCGGTTGTGCCAACGGTTGCATTAGTTGGGGTGACATTGATGTTAATTTTGCCGGGAGTAGAAGTAGACGTCCATGTGGCAGCGGAAACAAAATTGATAGCAGCGCCAGTCTTAAGTGTTGTACCAGTCGAATAACCCTGAGCGGTCCATCCCCCCAGTGTCTGAACACCAGATGGTACAGCCAGCCGTTGAAAGACGCCAATAGACCCACCTGCACCAGCCCCAACGAACGATGTACCTCCGCCGGAAGTTATGGTGCCCGAGCTATCGATGGTCGTGGCACCCGACAGTGCCCCACCCATGGCCAAGGTTGTTACTCCAGACAATGCGCCGCCAATAGCGAGTGTTGTAACACCGCTGACTGCTCCTGCAAAGACAGCCCCAGCAGCAAAGGTGGCTGATTGGTCTTGGTCTAATGTCAGCGCCGTTGTAAGCGTGGCGGTACCGGTAGGAGTGGTGCTAAATAAGAGCTTTGTACCTCCTTTGTCAACTGAACCAGAAGTGACATGCCAAGTTTCAGTCGCAGTGGCGGTAATTTGAGCTCCCGTAGCGTATAGGGTGGATGACGCATCGGCGGCGCCTCCAAAGGCGATTTCGCTAACTATTTGAGCGGAAGTGATCGCTGCACCGGTATCCCGTATGGTGCGGACAATTGGGAAGTTGCCTTGATTGGTGACAGTAAGGGTCGTGCCAATAGCCAGATTAGTGGTCATGGTATGACCATTCGATGGGTCAATAACCATGGAGTCCATCTTGGCAGAGGCATTACCAGTTGAATTAACAATGTTGCGGAAGCGCCATTTGTTGCCCCAGTGTTCCGGGCTGGCTGTAGAATCGAAATTTTGGGTTGCTATGAGGTCAAGCTCAGCAATGTCGACCAGCCCAAGCGCATCACTTCCGCCAATATTGATCTTACCAACGGTATCGCCCGATTGATGGGCGGCTAAGTTATTAAAGTCACTACCGCGGGTTGAGCGGAGGTCTAGTGATGAACCACCACCGGCGCCAGAGTTGAACTGGGTGGCAACAAAGCATAGACCAAAAGCCCCATCCGCTACATGAATAGATCCCGAAAAGTTTGATGCCCCTACCAGTTTCTTGGCGGTAGGAGGCGTGTTAACGGTTAGTAATCCACCAGATGTGACAGTACTGGTTGTTGTCAGTGAAGTTCCGGTCGCCGCTCCGATATCAGGTGTTGTAAGTGATGGCGTATTAGCTAACACCACTGAACCCGAACCAGTTGAAGCGTTACCGAGTAATGTTGCTGTTCCAGAGGCATCTGGCATGGTTATGGTTCTGGTATTACCGGTTGTGATACCTGATAGCTCAAACCGCATTTGCTTCGTAGCATCACCATTGTCCTGAAGAGTAAAGACATTATCTGCAACGGTCGATGGTCCGGCTGGCCCAGTAGCACCAGTTATGCCTGTTGTCCCAGTAGCTCCCTGCACTCCTGTAGCCCCCGTGGGTCCGGTTGCCCCACTGGCACCCACACCGGTAGCTCCCGTAGGACCTCTTGCTCCACATGCGCCCACACCAGTAGCCCCAACTACTCCCGAG
>CAYMBM010000092.1:0-3597 GCA_964388705.1 uncultured Candidatus Saccharibacteria bacterium | reverse complement strand
ATCGATGCCAAACAGAAAGCCAAACCCACCCGACCAACCACGGTGGCTGATTTCCCCCAGCGTACCAAAATAACCTTACACGACGGTGATATTGTTGAACCTTCGCAAGATACGCCAATCATAGATGATAATTTCCATGTCAACGTTTATCGTGCGCACCCAGTTACTATTTTTGATGGTGATAAAACTCAACAAGCGCTGAGTGCGGCCACTACACCACGAAGCGTAGTGGCCCAGGCCGGTATCAAAGTCTTTCCGGAAGACACGGTCACCATAGAGGGCAGCGAAGGCATTCTAAAAGAAAAAGTACTGGGACAAAAGGTGGTCATAGACCGAGCCCTGTTAGTTTATCTTAATCTTTACGGCACGCCTATCGAACTTCGTACGCATTCCAAAACGGTTGGCCAGCTGATAAAAGAAAAGAATATCAACCTGGCAGCTGATGATACTCTGCAGCCTAGTGCCGATACACGGCTGACGGCCAATATGCAAATTTTTGTTATACGTAATGGTCTTAAAATCGTCACCAGTGAAGATGTTATTCCCATGCCTATCCAACGCATTGATGACTTTAACCTAAGTTTTGGTACGACCGTTATTCGTCAGCAAGGCTCTGAAGGCAAAAAGATTATCACTTATCAAATTGATATTCAGGGCGGTAAGGAAGTCAGTCGTCAGATAATTCAAGAAGTCGTCGCAACCCCGGCAGTGACGCAAATTATTGCGGTGGGTAAGGCCGTCTACATTCCAGGTGATAGCACGGTGCTCATGGCTGCTGCCGGCATCGCCAAAAATGATTATCCCTATGTTAATTATATTATCAGTCGGGAGTCTGGTTGGTGCCCAACGAAATTACAAGGCCAAGTTGGTTATTGTCCTGCGTTTCCACCAACTTATATACCTCCTAATTTAGGCTATGGATTAGGCCAGGCTACGCCAGGCAGTAAGATGTCGACATCGGGAGCCGACTGGGCATCAAACCCAGTCACACAGTTGAGATGGTGTACCGGCTACGCCATAGGACGCTATGGCAGCTGGGAAGCCGCCTATAATCACTGGCTGGCCTACCATAATTGGTAGCGGCTTCGCCTAATGAGAGGGGAGCATCCCCTCTCATCGCGCCGAGTACGAAATAAATTCGATACTCGGGCTGCTCTCCCCTTAGAAAAGGGACTAATCTGTTACAATCTTGACATGGATGTGCCTAAAAAATCGCTAGGGCAACACTGGCTGACGGATCAGATTAGTTTAGAAAAAGTTCGTGATGCGGCCGATATCACCGCTAACGACATCATACTGGAAATCGGTCCAGGACTCGGAACATTAACCGAACTGTTGGTCCTAACGGCCAAGAAAGTCTTTGCTGTAGAGTTTGACGAAAAACTGGCCGATGATCTACCGTCTCGGGTGGAGGCGGCCAATCTAGAAACCATCGCTGCCGATATTATGAATTTTGACCTCACGGTACTGCCGCAGGGCTACAAGGTTGTGGCCAACATTCCGTATTATTTAACCAGCAATTTACTGAGAGTTCTTTCAGAATCGCCAAACCCCCCGGTTGCCATGGCCTTACTGGTTCAAAAAGAGGTGGCGCAGCGTCTGGCAGCTAAGCCGGGTCAACTGTCGTTGCTGGCCGTTAGTGTACAGTTCTATTATCAAGTAGAGTTGGGGCAGGTAATAACTGCTGATAAATTTATTCCGCCACCCAAAGTTGACTCACAAATTGTCAAGCTGATTCGTCACGACTCACCGCTTTTTCCAGACATCGACACGCCGGCTTTTTTCCGGGTAGTTAAAGCCGGATTTGCCAATCGTCGCAAGACACTACTCAATTCGCTCAGCGCCGGACTCAACAGGGAGAAAACAGAGGTGGCGGGGTACTTACAGGCTGCCAGAATTGACCCAAATGCCCGCCCGCAGACATTATCAATTGAGCAATGGCATCGCCTCTACCAAGTCATACCAGCGGCCAACCCATAATCGCCGCTAAACTCCCCTGCCCGTCTAACACTTGACTTGTTAAGTATCGTTTTAGTACTATGTTGTTATAAGGTTTATTTGTCATGGGTCCTAAAAATAATATTGGTTACCTGCTCCAGCACTTGTCTTTTGTGCTGGCTCGTCAATCCGACCAAGTTTTGCAGGAGCAATTGGGAATAGGGTTCTCGCAGTTTAAGATTTTGATGGCGTTGCAGTGGCACCCCAACGTACAACAAAAACAAATTGCCGAACGACTCGGACAAACCGAGGCCAGCATCAGCCGTCAAATCAAGTTGTTGCATGAGGACGGTTTACTGACAACGACTATTAGTCCACATAACCGTCGGGAACACATCACTCGGCCAACACCAAAAGGGGAACGTTTGACCGATAAAGCCCTAGAAATTCTCAACAACTACCATGCACCCATGTTTGCTCGTCTGAGCGATAAACAACAAACCCAACTACATGAAACGTTAGGAACCATGCACGATTACGCCTGTACAGATGGACATCACGGACATCTCGCAAAGCATAAATAATAGAAAGGAATTTCCATGGACAGAATAAGAGCAAAAATGAGTACTAGAGCTCTACCAGCCGTTATATTTACCATCTTTTTAGATGTGCTTGGTGTTGGTATCTTAATCCCGATTATTCCACAACTATTGGCTAACCCGCACTCGGCTTATTACTTATTGCCTGCTGGCTGGACGTTTAAGGACGGTCTGGTGTTGCTGGGCTGGCTGCTGGCAATTTATCCTTTTATGCAATTTATCTCCACCCCGATTTTGGGCCAACTTTCAGACCGCTTTGGCCGTAAAAAACTGCTGGGCTTTAGTATTGCTGGTACAGCTCTTGGCTACGTATTGTTCGCTATCGGTATAATTACGCGTAATCTACCTCTGTTATTCTTCAGCCGGGCGCTAGATGGTATTACAGGCGGTAATCTTAGTGTGGCTCAGGCAGTCATTGCAGACGTGACGGCACCCAAAGACCGAACCAAAAACTTTGCCCTTATTGGTGCAGCTTTTGGACTTGGCTTTGTGCTGGGCCCGTACACCGGCGCCAAACTGGGCGCTCCAAACATAAGCGTCTTTGGGTTGTTTCACACTCCGCATTGGTTTAACCCGGCCACGCCTTTTTGGTTTACAGCCGGCCTGAGCGTTATTAATGTTCTGCTGATATTATTCCTTTTGCCAGAAACACATAAACACATGCGCCACGTCAAACTCAAGTTCACGCAGTCCATCAGTAACATTGCCAAGGCCGCGACTTATCCTGGACTGCGGGTCATTTTCCCATCTGTCTTTTTGTTCTGGGGTGGCTTTATGTTCTTCCAGACATTCTTCCAGGTGCTGCTGATAAATAAGCTGCATTTTGTGCAGAATAATGTCGGTGATTACTTTGCATACATTGGGCTTTGGATTGCGTTCACTCAGGCGATCATCACACCGGCCGTGGCCAAACGGGTCAAAAGCTATAACGTCCTGCGCATTAGCTTAATTGCCGTCGGGCTTGGCTTGTTTTTGCTTCTTTGGGCGCATGATACCGCTCAGCTACTGCTCGTCACACCCGTCTTTGCCATCTTTATCGGCCAAACCATTGCTAACAGCA
>CAYMBM010000091.1:0-3625 GCA_964388705.1 uncultured Candidatus Saccharibacteria bacterium | reverse complement strand
GTCAAGGGTGTAAATGCTAAGCAGACCGAACTTGATGAGGTGCTGAGACCAGTTGCTCCAGAATGGCCTATTGAGCAAATTGCTCGTATGGATCGGATTGTGTTGCGTATTGGTGTGTACGAACTTCTGCACACCAAAGATGTGCCGCCAAAGGTGGTGATAAACGAGGCAGTCGAACTAGCCAAAGCCTTTGGTGGCGACAATTCAAGTAAATTTATTAACGGGGTGCTGGGTACGGTGTTACGACAGATCGAGACAGCTGCTAGCGCCCCACCAAGTAAGTCCAAAAAGGCAAAGAAGTAAAAAATGAAACGACCTAAACCTATACAGGGCTTTCGGAAATTTGTACACCGGCGACGACCGGCTATTAGTGAGGTAGTTCGTGAGCCAACGGCTGGCGGTATCATTTTTCGCTTTCATCCCAAAACCAAAGAGATCCAGATACTCCTGATTCAAGATGCCAAAAACCGCTGGACAATTCCCAAAGGTCACATTGAGGAAGGCGAGAATGCCAAGGAAACCGCCGAGCGAGAAATCCGCGAGGAAACCGGCCTGCAAAAGATGAAAATTTTAAACTGGCTGGGAAAAATTAATTTTCGTTATCGGCGTCAGCAAAGTCTGGTACTAATGACCACCGAAATATTTTTGGTCCAAGCCGAGGGCGATACCGATAAACTCAAACCCGAAGATTGGATGAACGGCATAAAATGGTTTAATACCAACGAGGCCCTGGACAAGATTGAATATGACGACATCGGCAAGATTATCTTGCTGAGCCTTAAGAAAATTCGCCAGATAGGACCCAACTAAGAATGCAAGATGTTTCCAGCTATCAGACCTTAGCTAAGAACAAGCTTGGTGGACAGTTTACTGACATCGATCTACTCATCACCGCCTTTACCCACCGCTCCTACGTTAATGAGCACCGCAAGACGGTGAAGCAGCACAACGAACGTTTGGAATTTCTCGGCGATGCTGTCCTGGAGTTGGTGGTAACCGAATTTTTATATACTAATCATGATGATCCAGAGGGTGTCCTAACCAATTGGCGGAGTGCCTTAGTACGGACCGAGAGCATTAGTGCCGCGGCTTCCAAGTTAGAACTTGAACCACTACTGCGCTTAAGCCGAGGTGAAAAACGGGGCTCGGAGAGGGCGCGGGCTCAGATTTTGGCCAACTGCTATGAAGCGGTCATCGGTGCCTTATATATCGACAAAGGGTATGAGGCGGCCAAATCCTTTATTGAAAAGAGTTTGCTCACGACCTTTGATGCTATTCTCAAGAATGGTTCCTGGATGGATCCCAAGTCTCATTTACAAGAAATGGTGCAGAGCAAAGAAGGCTACACGCCAGTTTACAAAGTGCTGTCTGAATCAGGACCGGATCATGATAAGAACTTCTCAGTTGGGGTATTTGTGGATGGCAAATTGCTAGGTGAGGGGACGGGGCCAAGTAAACAAGCCGGCCAGGTTGCCGCCGCCGGAGAAGCCTTAAAAATCTATCGGAATCAATCATAGTTGACCATGAAACCCTTAATTATAGATGTGCGCCATCCGTTTGAATATGCTGTCAGTCACGCTGGTGGGGCAATCAATATTCCTCTAGACGAATTGGAAAATGATTCACGGATTGCTAAATTACCTAAAAACCAACCAATCGTTGTGTACTGCAATAGCGGTTCTCGGTCACACTTTGCTAAAGGCCAGCTTGATCGTATGGGGTTTGCTGACGTCACCAACGGAATCAACCAGGACACAATAAAGAAGAATCGTTAGGTCGTCATCCTTGACAACAGGGGCGCTTATCTGTAAAATTACCAAGACTGTCATTAGAAACTTAGTTGTTTAAGGAAAATTACACAGTTATATGTTAGCTATTCGTTTGCAGCGCACCGGTCGATCGGGTCACGCCCAGTTTAGAGTTATTGTGCAGGAATCACGTTTAAGTCCGACGAGCGGCAAGGTTGTTGCTCAACTGGGCAGCTACAATCCTCACACCAAAGTAGTTGCAATTGATAAAGATAAAGCGAGCCTTTATTTGGAACATGGTGCGCAGCCATCAAGCACCGTTGTGTCACTGTTCAAAAAGGAAGGCATCAAGTTACCCAAATGGGTGACGGTTGCCTCCAAGAAAGATCGTCCCATTAAAAATCCAGAGAAACTTCGCAAAAATCGTCCGGCGGGCGAGTCATCACCAGAAAAACCAGTTACCAAAGAAGCAGTAGCAGGAGCCGAAACGTCAACTGATCAAGAGCCAGCGGCTGAAGCAGAAACTCCTGCAGTACAGGACGTAGCCAATGAAAAGCCTGCAACTACGGACGAACCAGCGGCAGAAGCTGAGCCGGCTGCTCCAGAAAATGTCTCTGATGAAAAACCTGAAACGGCCGATAAGCCAGTGGTTGATTCTGAGACCACAGAAGCGCCTGCCTAGTCGCCATTAACGATTTGCTATAATAGGCCTATACAGTAATGGAGGAGCGACCGATGAGTAGTACCATCGACCAACAGTTTGTAGAATATATTGTTAAATCACTTGTCAGCAAGCCCGATGCCGTCAAAATTGAGCGACGGATTGATGAAAAAGGGGTGTTGCTGGAATTGACCGTTGACGCTGAAGATCTTGGTCGGGTTATCGGCAAGCGCGGTGCCACCGCTCAAAGCTTGCGGACTCTTTTGCGGGCATTGGGTACCAAGAACGAGGCTAGGTACAATCTAAAAATTATTGACACTAGCGATGGTGAACCAATTGGTCGACCAACTCGTCCGCAGCGAGATGAAGAACCAAAAGTTGATAAACCTGAAGAACAACCTGCAGATGACGGCGAGGTAAAAGTTGATCACGATGAGCCTGAAGAGGATAAGACCGAAGAACAAGTTGCTACGGAGCCAGAAGAGGAAGAGAGCGACGTCATCACCAAAACTCGCAAAGAACTCGACGACCTCGACGACCTCGATATTTAAACAGCACTATAAACTTCTTGATAAGGACGAGAGTTTTGTCTATAATTAGTTCTGTTATACGGCTGAGTCCTCACCCACAGCGATTAAAAATCAACACGAGTCAAAAAGCTCATTGCGAGCCATCGAAACGGTGGGAGCTTTATGTGACAAAACGAACCCTACGAAGGGTTCTTTTTGTATGTGATACAATAAAACGATGAAAATTCAAATAATTACCCTATTTCCTGACATGTTTCCTGGTGTGCTTAACACCAGCATGTTAAAAAAAGCTCAAGATCAGAAGATTGTCGAAATCTCTTACGTGAATCTGCGTGACTTTGGACTTGGCAAACGCAAAGACGTTGACGACACTCCGTATGGCGGCGGCGACGGCATGCTAATGAAGCCAGAACCAGTTGTATCAGCTATTGAACACGCCCAAAAAGTTGACGCCAAAGCCACCGTGGTTTTACCGACTCCTCGAGGTAAGCAGTATCAACAGTCTGATGCTAAGCAATTAGCGGCTGGCGCAAAGGGACTAATTGTTGTTTGCCCTCGTTATGAAGGCTACGACGAACGTATTACCAAATGGGTTGATAAGCAGTTCTCGATTGGAAACTATGTGGTTACTGGCGGCGAATTACCGGCTATGATAATTATTGACTCAGTTGTGCGGTTGCTCCCAG
>CAYMBM010000090.1:0-3636 GCA_964388705.1 uncultured Candidatus Saccharibacteria bacterium | reverse complement strand
GCTGCTAAATTGGCCGAGGAAAAGCGCAAGTTGGTGTTTATGGGTGTTGAACCAACGTACCCTTCAACCGGCCTTGGTTATTTGCATAAAGGCGAACAGCTGCAGAACGGATTTAAGACTGCATTTGAGCTTGAGGGATTTGTTGAAAAGCCTGATAAGACTAAAGCTGAAGACTATTTTGATAGCGGTGAATACTTGTGGAACACCGGCTATTTAGTAGGCTGTTTGTCGACCTTCGAACGGGAACTTGAAGAAGTCGCGCCAAGATTATGGAATGATTATAAGTCTTTACTCGCAACTAAAAACACCGAGAAAACTTATCTAGGCTTTGAGGCTGAATCAATAGATTATGCACTAAGCGAACATGTTAAGGATGGTTTAGTTGTACCGGGAAATTTTGACTGGGCCGATGTTGGCTCTTTTAATGATTTACACACCCTCAGTCGTCAGGGCAATGATGGCAACCATGTAAAGGGTGACAAAATTGAGCTAGAAAATGTAACTAATAGCTATGTACGCAACGAACAGCCGCTCCCAGTTGCGGTAATTGGACTGGATAATATCGCTGTTGTGGCAACCGAAAACGGTATTTTGGTGACCAACAAAAACTACGCCCAAAAAGTTGGCGACATAGCAAAAAAACTGCAAAAGGGTAGCACTAAATGAAAAGACAGGTCATAGCGTTTGATTTAGACGGTACGTTGGCGCCTAGCAAGTCACCTTTGCCTGACCGCATGGGAGCGGCTCTAAACCAGCTGCTTGATAAATACGAGGTCTGTGTGATTTCAGGAGGTAAATTCGAGCAGTTCGAGAAACAGCTACTCGGGAACTTGCAGGCGGAGCACACCAAACTCGAGAAGCTACATATTATGCCTACATGCGGGACTCGATACTACAGATACGAAGCAGACAAGCAAAAATGGAGCATAGTCTATTCCGAAGATTTTAACGAGCAGCAAAAACTCAAAATTATTAAAGCTCTTGAAGCTGCCGTTGATCATTTAGAGATGAACGAGGAGAAGGTCTACGGTGAGACTATAGAAGACAGAGGTAGCCAAATCAGCTGGTCGGCGTTGGGGCAAGATATTGTTGATGGATTAGGGCAAGAGGGCGTTCGGCTAAAAGAAGACTGGGACCCGGAAAATAGGAAAAAACTCAAACTCGTGAATTATTTGACTCCATTGCTCGAAGAATTTGAAGTCCGGGCCGGTGGCACAACCACCATTGACATTACAAAAAAGGGTATTGATAAGGCCTACGGTATGCGCAAAGTTATGGATATGTTGAACATCCCAAAAGAAGCCATTTTCTTTATAGGGGATAGGTTAATTGAAGGCGGTAACGACTACCCGGTAAAGGCAATGGGCATCGATACTATACAAGTCGATAATTGGAAACAGACAGCTCTAGCAGTTGAAGTAATAAACGCTGTTAGCTAGATACTTGACTAGTCAAGTATTTTCGAATCTACTCTACAGTAACGGATTTGGCAAGGTTGCGGGGGCGATCAATATCCGTGCCCTTTTCTACAGCTACATAATATGCGAACAGCTGCATAACTATTGCATTTAATATCGGCTGGGTTTGCTCTAGGCTAGCTGGTACGTAAAGCGCATCGTCAACTAGTCCTTTTATTGCCGTATTGCCTTCTGTAACCAGAGCAATAACCGGGCCTTTGCGCGATTTAATCTCAGAAATATTAGACAGAGTTTTTTCGTAGACAGGGCTGTTTGTTGCGATTGCGAAAGTTGGGAACTTTCTGTTGATCAAAGCTAAAGTACCATGTTTCATTTCGCCGGCACTGATGCCTTCGGCATGGATTTGGGATATTTCCTTGAGCTTTAACGCGCCTTCTATAGCACTAACTTCCTCGTAGCCCCTGCCTATATATAGGAAGTTAGTAAACTTGGCGTATTTCTTGGCAGCAGCTTTGATTTCCTCGGTATTATTCAAAATTTGTCTAATTTTGTCCGGCAGATCTACAAGCTCCTTGGCTATCTGTTTGTTGAGGGGACCCTCTTCTTTACTAAGAGCTACCGCCAGCTCAGTTAAAACCGTCAGCATTGAGACATAGGCCTTGGTACTGGCCACAGAAATTTCTTCGTCTGCCCTGCAGTGAATTCCGGCATCAGTCATGCGGTCTATAGTTGAGGTTGGAGAATTGTTAATGCCTAATGTCAGTAATTTATGATCCTGGGCTTTTCTTAAGGCACCGACAGTATCGGCGGTTTCGCCCGACTGCGAGATTCCCAAAACAGCGGTATCACGATCAAGGATCCCCGGCCGGTACTGAAATTCAGAAGCCTTTTTAACTTCCACCGGGATTCCGGCGATCTCTTCGATCAGTAGTTTGCCTATTAAGCCGGCATGGTAAGAACTACCGCAAGCTACGATGACTAGCCGTTCCATTCGGGCTAATCTCTCCTCTATCTCCGGGTGCTCATCATTGTTCTCTAAACCACCTAATTTGATGGTACCTTTACGGGGATCTACGCGACCACTAATTGCACCCAACACAGTCTCAGGTGTTTCATATATCTCCTTTAGCATAAAGTTAGGGTAATCACCAAGTTCGGCTATTTTTAATTCATCCGTTAGTTCTTGTGGTGGTCTTGTAGTGTTGCGGCGACTTTCGATATGCCATGTGGCATATCTTCTAGGATCGGCTGATAGCCTGGCTACTTCATTATCGTCCATGAAGGTTAACCATCTGCTTTTCGGAAGTATTGCCCGTTGGGCTGATGCCGCAAAACGTTCATCTCCCCTGACGCCTAGTACCAGCGGGCTGCTGACCCGGGCGGCATAAATCGTATCTGGTTCAATAGCGAAACTGCCTAAAATAGCATAGGCACCGTGTAATCTTGTCATCGCAGAGGTGAAGGCTTCATCCGGCTCCATGCCTTCTTCTAGATAGTGGTCGAGTAGATGAGGGATAACTTCCGTGTCGGTTTCGGACCTAAATGCGTAGCCCAGTGCTTTTAATTCATCTTGCAAGTCCCTGTAATTTTCGATTGTGCCGTTGTGTACCACAGCTATACGCCGGTCAGTGCTAACTTGTGGATGCGCGTTTCTAACTGAGGGCACACCATGGGTTGCCCAGCGGGTATGTCCGATAGCCGTAGTAACTCTCTCGTCATTGGGCGGTAAGTTTGCGATCAGCTCTGATACACTGCCTAACTTTCTAATAACCTTTAGTCTGGATGTATCGGTATCAACAAAACTTATTCCGGCTGAGTCGTAGCCGCGATATTCTAAAGAAGTCAGGCCTTCACCTACAAATTGATGGGCATTCCCATGGCCGGCACAGCCAACAATTCCGCACATAGTGATTAAACTAAACCATAAATAATTTAATTTGTCTAATCATGTTAGTTCTAAATTCATCGGCTGAAAACTTACGGGCTTGAGCCTTTAAATCGGCTTCACTAAGTTTTTTTGAGGGAATGTCTTGAAGAGCTTTTATAAGAGAGTTAACTGTCTGTTCTTTGAATAATATTCCAGTTTTTGAATTTACGTAATCAAGCGCACCGCCCTTGCCGTAAGCGATGACGGGTGTGCCGGCGGCTAGTGCTTCGATTCCAACAATCCCAAAATCGTCTACCCCCGGAAATATAAATGCCAGGGAAGTTTGAAAAT
>CAYMBM010000089.1:0-3694 GCA_964388705.1 uncultured Candidatus Saccharibacteria bacterium | reverse complement strand
CACCTGCTGTCCGAGCTTCAGCGCATTAATACCACCAATACCTACTCCGTCTTATTAAAACCCAAGGATATGGATGATTTGGTGCTTAAAAATCGCCACTTTAACAAAGTCCCGTGCCGGTTCAAGGAATTTACCTTTGGTGAACAGCTCGGTTTGTGGTGGCAATTGCGCAAAATTCAGCCCGATTTGGTTCACTTTACTATGGTCCAACAACCGATTTTGTATCAAGGCAAAGTTATCACTACCATGCACGACTTAACAACTGCTAGATTCCGCAACCCGGCTAAGAACTGGCTGGTGTTTACCGTCAAACAACAAGTCTATAAATTTGTGAACTACGTGGTGGCCCATAAATCCGCCCGAATTTTAACAGATACCGAATACGTTAAAGACGATGTGGCCCGATTTGCTCAGATTAATAGCCGTAAGGTCGCAGTTACCTACCTAGCCGCTGACCCCATTACTGATGCCCCGGAATCAGTCGACGAGTTGGTTGGGCAGCAATTTATCATGTACATTGGTCGACCACAACCGCACAAAAATCTGGACCGACTTATCGATGCTTTTGCTTTGGTACGACAACAGCATCCTGGACTCCATTTGGTCATTGCTGGTAAAAAAGATAGTCTTACCAAGCAGCTAAAAAAACGTACACAGCAAAAAGGGATCAAGCATGTCCTGTTCACTGGTTTTATTAGTGAGGGTCAGAAACGCTGGTTGTATGAGCAGACTGCAGCCTATGTTTTTCCTTCGCTTAGCGAAGGCTTTGGCCTGCCAGGTCTCGAGGCAATGATCCATGGCGCACCAGTGGTGTCTAGCAATGCCACCTGTTTGCCGGAGGTATACAAAGACGCCGCTGAATATTTTGACCCGCTTGATACGGAAGCTATGGCCTCGGCAATAAGCAAAGTTCTGAACAATTATGAGCTCCGCAGCAAACTTATCAGACGGGGTCGAGCTGTGGCCCAAAGTTACTCATGGCAACGTATGGCCGAACAAACACTGGCCAGCTACCAACAGGTGCTTGAAACAGATTAATCTTTTTGTGGTTTGAGTATAACGTGACGATCCCGGCCCTCGCCGATGGATTCAGTTGCTAGCCCAGCCTCGGTAGCCACTTTGTGAACTACCCGTCGATCAGCCGCATTCATAGGGTGGAGCGACAGCTCTTTGCCGCTATCTTTTACATTTTTAACCCATTCTCCGGCCTGCTCGGCAAGTCGCTCAGCTCTAGCTTTTTTATAATCGGCAATATCAACGTTCACCCGACTGAGTTCGTATTCATTGTTCCGAAGAGCATTACCGACCATAAATTGCAGCGCTCGCATTGTTTCACCCCGTTGCCCAATTAAAAAGCCGTTGAGGTGTGTACTGGGAACATGAAGTTCAATAACTTCCCGATCCTCTGTAGTGGCATAGACGTCAGTGTTTAAACCAAAAAACGATAGTAAATCTTCTAGATATTTCTTGGCAAACTGAATGGCTTCTTCTATTTTTTCATCATTCATCGTCGTCGCCTCTGCTTTTTACGACGAGACGTAGGGGATTTTTTCGGTGACTTGGTTTTTGGGGGGATAACTTCGCCTTCAATAACAACCTTCTGGCCAGGTTTATCGGCCACGGCTTCCATTTCCAGTTCGTCTTGCCCAAGAATACGAGCTTGTTGCCAATAAGCTGTCACGCCACTGACCAACCAGTATAAACTGAGGGCCGAAGCAATGTTAACCGTGAAGAAAAAAATCATGACCGGGATAAAGTAGCGAGTACTGCGACCAACTGCGGCGTTAACTTCACTGCTATCAGCTTGTCTGCCGGAACTAGCGTCTTTTAATATATGACGTAGTTTGCGCGAATCTTTGGTATCAGGCATGAGCTGCTTGCTTTGGAAATACTGTGAAATAGCACTGCCCAGCACCAAAACCATAGCCGGGAAGTATATTCCCTTGTTACTAAGAGCCGCTCTTTTCAGGTCAACAACCCCTAGCAAGGACGCATCAAAGCGACTAATGTCACTGGCCAACGTCTTGAGCCACGGAAGACTACGGAGCGACTGATAGGAACTTGTAATCAAGGCATGAGGATCGGCAATAACCTTACGTAGCCCTTGGTATAAACCTATCAAAATAATCAATTGGATTATCAGTACACCAATGGACCCAAACGGACTTATTTGCCGTTCTTTGTACAGCTCCATTAACATCATCGACTCTTTTTGGCGATCACCTTTGGCAGCCGCTTTGATACGTTTGATCTCTGGCTGCATCTCTCGCATGGCCTTGGCTTGATGCAACTGCTTTCGAATAAGTGGCCACATCAAAAAACGAATCAGGACAGTAAATATGACGATGGCCAAGCCAAAGTTATGGCCCGGCAGCAGAGCATAGATGAGAACTAGTAGATTAAATATGGGCTTAACGATAAAAACCTGAAACACCGATGCAAACATATAAACTCCTGGGTAACTTCTTATTATGATAGCAGATTAGTCTGATTTTGAGCTTTTTGCTCCAATACCGGCTTGGTGGAGCTGATCTTGTAACAATTCTTGGAGCTCCGCGGCGGGCATGGTTGCTAATTGGTCGGAATATACAGACACGATAACATCGTAAGCTTCAGTAGCTAGCTGACTGGTTCTTAGTATCTCATAGACTCGCCGGCGAATCCGATTACGGACGACCGCTGATTTGCTTACCTTTTTGCTGACCACTACCGCTGCCCGGTATTTGTTCCCTTTCGCTGGGCTGACTTTCATAGAGGTTAGTGACCCCCGTATTGCTTTTCCGCGACTATACACCCCTCGTAAACTATTGTATCCATGAAACCGGTGACGGCGACCAATCATAGTCTTGATTATACCTAGATCGACGTCGCAACTAGGCAGTTAAGCGACTTCGGCCTTTGTTGCGCCGTCTTTGCAAGACCGCTCGGCCAGCTTTGGTGGCCATGCGCTTCATAAAACCGTGCTCGCGAGCTCGGCTGCGTTTTTTGGGTTGATAGGTTCGCTTAGGCATAATGGACTCCTCGGCAATTGTCGGCAGTGTTGTGATTACTACTGGACGTGAAATTAACAATAATTACCCACCAATACTAACAACTTTTCCACATTAATGGAAGTTCTATCCACAGATTTACAGATGGGTCTTTGGAGTGTGTACAATCCCTCCCTTGTTCGTAGCGTTTGCGATTTTTTGCCATCCAATATGGAAAATGAGGTTGTGGAAAACTCATGTTTTTCGGTATATTGTTTACACAGTATTCATAAGTGAGGGGTAATGCAAGATAGCTTGTGGCAAGCGGTTTTGGGTGAAATTGAAGTCTCGGTATCCCGAGCAAGTTTTATGACATGGTTTAAAAATACTCGCTTGCTGCGCCAAAAAGATAACGTCCTGGTCATTGGTGTACCAAATATTTTTATCAAGCAACAGTTGGAGCGAAAGTATAACCAGCTCATCGCTGACACTTTGGCCAAAAATGGACTAAATCCAGAGCGAATCGAGTTTAAGATTCATTCCTCGATCACGGTCCCCAAAAAGCATCAGCCTGACGAGTTGCCAGTTATAGTCGATAGCCAAGCTGGCTCTGTTTCCAGCCGCCCCTCACCCACGACACTTACTCATACCTATCGCCAAGGCCTCAATGAACGCTCCACTTTTGAAAATTTTATTGTTGGGTCTGGTAATGAATTGGCCTACGC
>CAYMBM010000088.1:0-3719 GCA_964388705.1 uncultured Candidatus Saccharibacteria bacterium | reverse complement strand
AAATATCAAGCCATAAAAGCGGTTCAAACAAATGTACGATGGTATCAACCTGCCAGCCATTGCCGCACATTTGATATCGTTTTCCAGTAATTGCAGCTTTAGTATAGTTATCAGGTAATCCCTGTAAACGTTCATACTCTATTGGGTGTAAAATTCTTACATTTTCACCTTCTTTAATATGAATTGTTTGACGATTAGCTTTGATAGTAGTAGTAGTAGCACAAATAGTACGTGCTTTTTTATCTGTACGGTCAGGAAAAGCCATAGAACCCATCCGATTACCGGTTTTCCAAACCTTCCCGCGGTAACTGATTTCTGCTCTATTTAGTTCTTCAGGTGATAATACTAAATCGTCCACAAAAATTAATGGCTGTTGTCGCACACCCCCTCTGCCGCTGAGGGCTTTGAGTGTGCACATCTTTGTGTCAATAACCGGGCCCGTCTGAGAATTTTGCCAACGTAAACAGAATTGCTCTCCGTTTAAAGTAATATCTTTAAAATAGATATTTCTGTCGGCCGGTGTTCCCTGGTATGGTATATTCGTCCAATAATATCTGTGGCGGTTTTGTGCTGATAACAATCCAGCATTAATTTTATGAGCTTGTACACCTAATATGTCAGTAATTATTTGTTTATCTTCTTTACTGATCAACGGTACATTTTCAAATAAAAAATACACGTTTGGGTTAATTTGTTGAACTTCTTTTAGTACGCGGGCATACTCATAAAATAATTTACTTTTTTCACCTAATAGACCGTCGCGGCCAGGTCTTAAATCTTGACAGGGTGAACCGCCGCAAACTAAATCTATCAAGGGTAAATCTTTTGCTTTAACGTTTTTTACATCCCCTATTTGTCTTATTTCAGGATAATTATCTTTTGATACGATCATCGCCCATTTTTCTATTTCACTTGCAAAATAATTATTCGGTATAATTTTTAATTTTTGTAACGCCACCATAGCGCAGGAGCATCCGTCAAATAAAGATAAAACGTTCATTTAATACACTCCTTTTATTATAACTTTCAACCCCTTACACCTGTGCTTCAATAGCGCAATACTGCTGTTTTCGTCAATCACTACACCCCCATACAAGGCCTGGTAGTACAAAGGCGCTTTCTTAACGCCTTGTTTAAGACCCGCTATACGTATGGACTCCGTGATATAGTACATTTTATCTTTCATAATATATTTTCCATTAAAGATAAATAGCTGCCCCATTGTTCTGCCATCGCTTTTGCTACACCCGGAAAAGTTTTTGACCTGTGGGCCTTAAATTCTTTAGTATGATACCCGCACTTTTTACCGTTAACGACTATCTGACGTGCGTTCCAGTCAGACATTTTAGCCCCTTTTTTACTAACGTAATATTTTACCTGATCTTCTACATTATCTGTTACCGTTAATCCTGGTAAATTCTTTAGCCATAAACAAGTTGTTTTCTTTACAGGATCTCCAAACCAATAAGGTTGAATAATCTGATCGGGAGTTTTGTATGTAGTTGACATTATACCTATCGGATTTTCTACCGCTACGAACAGCGCAGGTGCTTTGATCATTTTCATAAAAAAGTCTATTCCTTGCTGTTGCCTGCCGTCTGTGCGTTTCTGTTCAAAATGCCTTGCCCCGGATACCGCTAAATGTGTACAGGGGGGAAAAGCGATTATACAATCCCAACCGTCAAGATGATTTAAAACATCGTCTTTAATATGCCACTCAGGGCGGCCGCCGGAGCAATCTTCGGTGTCACAAGAATACGCCTGGAAACCTAATTTCCTAAACTCAATGCAAACTGCCTGACTTTCTTCACAAGCGATTAATACTCTCATCTATATTTTTTTCGTTAATTACCCAAACTTCAAACCCTAATCGCTCCAACACGCTTTTTACGGCTTCCTGGCGAGGCGAAAGTTTGTTGGCTCCATACTTAAACTCCGCAAAGAATAAACGGCCATCAGGTAGTAAATTAAGCCTGTCCGGGATACCTGTAAATCCCGGCGTTGTCAATTTAAGAGAAAGACCGCCGCGAGACTTGACCGCCAGCCGGAAGCGATTTTCGATTGTGGCTTCTCTCATTATAAAATATCTAAATCACTCGGTAAAAGAATACTGTTAGTAACTTGATTTCCAAAAGCATCCCACCCCGTTCTATTTTCTCGAGCAAATACTTCAATACGTTCTGTATCTGGATATAATTTTTCTATAATTTGAAAACTTATTTCTGGTTTTTGGCTGTGCTTTTTTACTTGCTCCGTAAATACAGAGTGTATTTTTCCACGCTGATCTAAAGCCACAGGCATTAAACCGCCGGTATAAAACCATAATAAATATTCATGACCATATCTTATGGTAAAAGCGGCAGGGATACCGGTAACTTTATTCCATATCATACGTGCATGAAGTTTATACCCCATATTTAAAGCCATCTGTTCAGCTTCAAATAAGTATTTATCTATCGTCCAAAGAAACAGACAGTGTTGAGTTTTGGCGAGGGATTTTATTTCTACCATTATTTGTTCAATCTCTTTAAGTGAAATTGTTTGATAGTCTAAATCCTCGCCGCTTGAATTTGCACGTACTGATTTTTTACCGCCTTTAGATTGCTTCCACGGTGGGTCGGCTAATATTATATCATATTTCATAATATATCAGTTACATCGTATTGTGGTCCAAATCTTTTCAAAAATAAAGCCTGGTTGCAGATATCTTTTCCTTCAGCATTTCTAAACATCCAGTTCTTCGGCGCGAGGCATGTAGTCGGCATATTTAAAAAATCTCCTGCTTTTATCGAGGCTTCATCTAAACCGGTTTGACCCCCTGAACGAATGTCAAAATAATTGCCATAGTTCAAAATAATTATAGTAAAAAGCAGTAATAAACGATCATCTACAAAACTCTGGTCACATAAATGTTTTAAACTGTAAATCCCGTTACCCGCGACATTTAATACCTGGACTTTTCGCTTTTCCATTTCTTTTAAAAGAATGGACGCGGCTTTGTTAATATCTGTCATCAACAAATCAAATTCAATTCCCAGGTACTTTCCATACGCGGCCTTTCGGGTCAGAATTTCTCCTGCAGATGAAAAGTCATTAGCAATAGCTACTGTCAGATCACTGAGCCGGGCGTTATCCCATGTACGCATGGCATAGCCTGTCTCTTGGTGTTCCTGGAAGGTGATCATATCTTTTCCCAATTTTCAGGATTTTTTAAAAACATTCTACGTTTTCGATTATAGAATTTTTTCACTTTTTCAAGTCCATAACCGTATAATCTACGAAGATTTCTTGATGAACCAGACATTTTATCTGCTCTACTATTTGAACTTTCACCTGTATGTGATGTTAAGCTATTTGTTTTCATAACCACATTGATTGTTGATAAGCACTTTCTTTACAAATTGAACAGGTAACGCTGCCCATACAGATCGGATCATCGATACTGTCATAGTACGCATACAGCAGAGGTTCTCGGGCTTCTGTTGTCGGGTGTGCCCATTGTCTTTGCGTATACCAATAGACCATCTTTCCGCTGGCTGTCCGGTACACCGGATCACCTTTACCATTACACTCGTGATCCTGTTTGAGTCCATCCACGAAAGCGTGACCGCCTCCTGGAAGCTGTATAAATGCTGAACTATTTCTGCTCATCTGAGGATCCTTTCTGCTACATTAGCGCCTTTGATCTTATCGATCTGGCGGTGAATATAACGAACCCA
>CAYMBM010000087.1:0-3815 GCA_964388705.1 uncultured Candidatus Saccharibacteria bacterium | reverse complement strand
AGTCACCTCATCTTACCTGTTAATGCTAAAGAAAATCAACACCATTAGGCTTAAGGATCGTGGTCTTGGCAAGAACGATCAACCCTCGGGTAATTTTTGCTGCCTGATCATCCAGTCATTGACATTGTTAAAGCGGTCAGAGGCATCATTAAGCGTCCGCGGCGTAAAGTTGTAAATGGTAACCCGGGACACATACAGAAAACGAGGTTGATATAACACTACCGCCGGTGCATCATTGCGCCAAGCTTCCAAAAACGGTCGGTACTTGATGGCCCGAATAGTGGCATCGGCACGAGTCCTGCCAGCTTCTAGAGCCCGATCGGCTGGAGTTGATTTGTATTCTGAAAAATTAAGCCGACTGGGCGAGTGAGGATCAGCCTGTGAACTATGCCAATAAGCAAATACGTCCGGGTCGGACCCAATGGCGATGGCGTACAACAAAGCATCGTAATCATGACGCGAGATAGTGCCTTGTAAATCGGCGCTACTTTGCAAGTTGAGCTGAACATCAACACCAACCTTGTACAACTGATCTTTCAGATTACTGCCCACCTTTTTATATTCATCGGTATCTTGAGTGACAACTGTAAAAATCAATGGTTTATTGCCTTTGTAACGCACCCCGTTGCTAGCCTTTACCCAACCAGCTTCATCAAGTAAGCGATTAGCGGCCGCTGGATCATATGGCAATTGGCTAACCGCACCGTCATAACCAAGCTGGTGTCGTAGCAAGGGTTCATTGGCAGTTACTACTGGGTAGCCAATGGCATTAATAACCGCCGGCTGATTCACTGACTGAACAATTGCCTGTCGAACTTTTACGTCAGAGAGAATATCGTCGGTTGTTTTTAAAAAGACTGCCACTTCCCCGGCTAGCGGCACATTGTATTCGTGCACAAAACGCTCATGCTGTAAATCCTTTGGTAAAGATTCTAGCCCAACCATTGCGTCCAATTCGGCTTTGTTAAAACTATCGACCATATGGCTGGCATCATGGAAGGACCTTAGGACCAGATTATTGAGTCTTGGCGTCCCATCGTAATAAGCACCAAAGGCTCGAAGGCCAATTTTTTCTTCTCTGGTGGACGGCGAGCCACCAGTTACTTCCACCCTATCCCATATAAATGGTCCAGCCCCAATGGGGTTAAGGGTATTAAACCGGTTAGAACGTAGTTGGGTGACCGGCACGTTAGACAATAAATGTTTCGGAATAATACCGGTTGTTAAAGAGTATGGGAATGAGCTTAGGGCGCTAGGTAATGAGAAAATAACCGTATGGGGATTCGGTGCACTAACGTTAATGCCTTGCCAACTCCCAAACAGCGGTGATTTGGCATCAGGGTTTTGAATAGTTTGATAGGTAAACACCACATCATCAGCCGTCAACGGTTGACCATCATGCCAAAGCAAATTATCACGTAAGTAAACCGTGTAATTGGCGCCACGATCATCACTACTCCAAGTTGAAGCTAAATCACCAACAAGTTTGCCGTTTTGGTCGGTTTTTAATAAACTGGCGAACACTAATTTTGACACGCTATTATCAACTACACCAGTAGCATAGAGCGGGTTAGCATCGGTAAACGAGCCCAGAATACCCTCTGTAAAGGCACCTCCCGGCACTGGCTGCAACGTCGCATAATAATCGGTCAGCGCCCGCGTCTGCAAAATAACACCACCGCCCAACAAAATTACCAGCATTAGCCACGTAACTACAAACCGTCTAACTTCAATAAGCCGTCCGAGGCGTCGAAAAAAGTGTCGATCAAGGTGCTCTTCAGCCTGCAAGCCAATGTCTTCGACCTGCCGACGACTCTGACGAACCGTCCGGCGCCAACGTAACCTTGTGGTACGGTTTATCATGCCTTAGCCCACCTTATTTTATGCAACAATACCCAAAATCAATGAACCGGCAAAAATAAAAGCCATGATAATTGTCAGTTGATGAATTGTTCGATCCGAACCACGACGGACGGTATTAACTTCACCGCCACCACCCAGACCAGCTCCCAGGCTAGCTCCTCGAGTTTGGATCAAAATAAGCAACGACAGGACGATCATAGAACCAATGGTAATGTAATTATATATATTCATAGTTCACCTCACCGTTCTTCTAAAATGGTGGTTACTAGATAGTTTACCAAGCCGATCACCATCCCAGCAAGCATGGCCGCCCCAAAATTGGTCACATGCAGTGGTGTATACAGCTTGCTGACTAACATAACCATCAGACCGTTTATCACAATCATGAATAAACCCAGGCTGAACAAAATGGCTGGCAATGAAAGAATAACCACGATTGGCTTAATAACCACATTGATGATGGCCAGCAACAGTCCAGAAATAATAATCACGCCAATACGACTGTTATAGCTGACCCGTTGCCCTAAAAATCCAGCAGCAATCCACAAGCCTAACGCGCAGACAAACCAACGTACTATGAATCGAGACCATGGCTTTTTCATAAGCTGTTTACTCATCTTATTGTAAGCGACTGCAGCTCACGTGACAAGCCAGCCGTAAGCACTTTGTTGCCATCGGGCGTGATAAGTACATTGTCTTCGATTCTAATGCCAATGCCTTCTTCTGGAATATAAATGCCTGGCTCTACTGCTAAAACCATGTCTGATTGCAGTGGTTTGTCATAATCTGCGGCATCATGAGCATCCAGGCCTAAATGATGCGAAGTCGCATGAGGGAAATATTGACGCACAGATTCATGATCAATAGTTTTGATAAGGCCAAGCTCGCGTAATTTTTCACCCATGTATTTTTCAATCTCTTTTTCATAGGTACGGATGATGACGCCTGGTTTGAGTAGTGATCGGGCATAGGTATGAACATCGATGGTCGCCTCGTACACTTGACGAAGACGTTTGCTTGGACGACCAATGTAGTAGGTCCGCGAAATATCAGCCGCATAATGATTTACTTCCGCCCCAACGTCAATAAGTAAAACCCCGCTTGGTTCTAACACTGAGGCCTGCGGACTATGATGAATCACGCAACTGTTGGCCCCGCTGGCCACAATACTATCAAAGGCGGCGCCGTCAGCACCAAGTTTGCGAAAGTTGTAAGTTAGCTCATTCTCAATAGCTTGCTCAGTTGCCCGAGCTAAAAGGGAGCGGCTCAAAAACACCCGTTTGACTGTTTTGGTAGTTACAGCAATGGCTTGCTTGATTGCTAATAATTCTATCGGCTGTTTGACCATCCTTAAAGCTGCTAGATGCTGCCGCAGATCGAGCACTTCTATAGAGGAGTTGCTGCTACGAACCCGCTCTAATAAAACTGCTCGAGCCGGATTGGTATAAAAGCCATGAGTATCAACAAAAGCCGGTAACGGGGCAAGCGTTGCTATGTGCTTTACTTTTTTAAGACGACTCTCTAGTTGTTTCCAACCAGTTTTGTTGTCAACGATCATTTCTATACCAGAAGTGGCCGATAATTGCTGATTGTCAAAAGCACCGCTAAACAACTCCTGAACGCGTTCACGATGAGGCAAGATGAGATATTCCTTAGTCCTGTCCAGCACCAATACAAGATCTGGGTCGTTCAGCCCGGTTAGATACCAAAAGTTACTGTCCTGGCGAAAGGGAAAGGTACTGTCCGAACTGCTCTGCACCAGCCCATTGGCAGCAAGAACGATCGGCGCTGTACCAGCAAACATCGCCCGCAAATTGTCTCGATTACCTTTAAAGAAAGACGAAGTGAACGCTCCACTCATAATCGGCTGACAGTATAGCAGTTTCAGCCAAGATTTGCCGTCGCCTTAAACTCTGCGTGATAAGTTGTAACTACACAACTAATTGCTGCCT